>NZ_LT667500.1:0-300000 GCF_900128725.1 Buchnera aphidicola
TGCATTTATTTATCGAATAATTTTTTAATATTTGAAGTTTATTTTTTTTTAAAAAAAAATACAGATTAATAGGAAAAAATATGGTTTTTTATGAAAAATTTGATATTATTGTAATTGGAGCAGGACACGCTGGTACAGAAGCGGCTTCTGCTTCTTCAAGAATGGGGCATAAAACGCTATTATTAACACAAGATATTACTAAAATTGGTTCTTTATCATGTAATCCAGCTGTTGGAGGCTTGGGAAAGAGTCAATTAGTTAAAGAGATAGATGCTATGGGGGGTTTAATGGCTCGTATTTCAGATTATTCTGGAATACAGTTTAGAGTCCTTAATTTTAAAAAAGGATCCGCTGTACGTTCTACTCGGGCTCAGACTGACAGATGTTTGTATAAAAGAATAATGCAAAAATTTCTTAAAAAAGAGAAAAATTTGGTTATTATGGAGCGTGAAGTATCGGACTTAATTATTAAAAACTTGCAAATAACTGGTGTTATAACAAGTAACAGGGACTGTTTTTATAGCAAAATAGTAATATTAACTACAGGTACTTTTTTGAATGGAAAAATGTATATTGGTTCTAAAATTTTTTCGGGCGGCCGAAGAAATGGGAAGTCTTCTGATAGTTTAGCAAAAAACTTAAAAAAATATTCTTTTAGAATAGGTCGCTTAAAAACAGGTACACCTCCGCGTTTGCTGTTGAAAAGCATTAATTTTAATTTTCTTGAAAAACAATATAGTGATGTACCTACTCCTTTTTTTTCTTTTTTAGGAAATAAAATTAAGCATCCGCAACAAGTGCCTTGTTTTATTACGTATACTAATGCAAAAACACATGAATACGTAAAAAGTAATTTGTATAATGGCCCTTTATACAGCGGTGTAATTAAAGGCATAGGACCTAGATATTGTCCTTCAATTGAAGATAAAATAGTTCGTTTTCCCGATAAAAGTCGGCATCAAATATTTCTAGAACCAGAAGGACTAACTAGTGATATCATTTATCCTAACGGTATTTCAACTAGTTTACCTTTATCGGTACAAAAAAAAATCGTTCGATCTATTTATGGGCTGGAAAATGCAAAAATTGTTCACCCAGGATATGCTGTAGAGTATGATTATTTTGATCCGAGAGATTTAAAAATGACTCTTGAATCAAAAATTATTAAAAATTTATTTTTAGCTGGACAAATTAACGGCACAACTGGTTATGAAGAAGCGGCTGCTCAAGGATTGGTAGCTGGATTAAATGCTGCTTTGTCTATTCAAGAAAAAGATCCTTGGATTCCCAGAAGGGATGAAGCATATATTGGTGTGTTGCTAGATGATCTTTGCAACAAAGGAACTTCGGAGCCATATCGAATGTTTACTGCTAGAGCTGAGCATCGATTATTTTTGAGAGAAAGTAATGCAGATATACGTTTAACAGAAATAGGTTATAAGTTAGGATCTGTACATACTAAGCAATGGAAGATTTTTTCTAAAAAAAACAATACTATTCTTACAGAATGTTGTCGCTTAAATAGAACTATCCTTAAATCCAAATTTGTAAATTCTTTTTTTAAGAAAAAAAATCAGAATATTGTCTTACAGAAAGATTGTACTTCTTTTGAGTTTTTGCGTAGACCAGAAATTACATATGATATTTTAATCGATTTACTTAACGTTTATCAATCTGATAATTTTTTTATAGAAGATCCGAGAATTAAAGAAGAAATTGAGTCTCAAAGTAAATATTCTGGATATATTCAACGACAAAAAAAAGAGATAAACAAACAAACGCGCAATATACATACTAGATTGTCCGTCATTCAAGATTATAAAAATGTTACCGGTCTTTCGAATGAAGTTATTTGTATTTTAAATAAATATCGTCCAGAATCTATAGGGCAGGCTGCTTGTATTCCGGGAATTACACCGGTTGCGATTTCTATCTTGCTTGTATTTTTAAAAAAACAACATGTTAGATAATAACATTTATTTTTTTTTAAATAATTCTCTTTTTAAGAGCACTTAAAGATATTTTTGGCAGGCGTTGAGATTTATTTCCTGCCGAAATTGGTATAATTATTTTTAATTTTTTACATGTTATACATCAATATTTTTTGCATATAATGCATTTTTTTTGATAAATTTTCTTCGAGGTTCTACAGCATCCCCCATAAGAGTGCTAAATAATTCATTGGCTGAGAGAGCATCACTCATAGTGACTTGTAACATTTTCCTTGTTTTTGGATTCATTGTAGTAGTCCATAATTGTTCTGGATTCATTTCACCTAATCCTTTGTATCTTTGAATAGAGGTAAAATTTTTCGTTTCTTTGATTAATAATTCAATCATGTTGTTTAAAGTATTAAATATAAATTTTTTATTATGATATTTTATATATGCTTTTGTTTTACGCATATAGTAAATTTTTTTAATAAAGCTAATAAGTTTTTTATATTTTGAAGATAAAAAAATTTTGTTTTTTAGGTGATATGCCAAAAAATTTTTCTTGTTGCTTACATTAATTATGGGTTCATAATTACTATTATGTTTTTTTATTTGATATGAATATATAGTTAGTATATTTTTACATTGTTTTCTTTGTAATTCTTGAATTAATTTTTTTACCCATAACTTTACTTTTTGTTTTTGTTTTAAGTTTTCTAATGGACTAATATCTAGCATGGCTTTATAAATAAAAGTTGGAATACTGTTATTTTCAGAAACAAATATTTTATTTAATTGATGAAATTGATTTATGATAATAGAAAAGTTTTCTTGATTTTTTTTTTGTTTATCGTCAGAAAAATAAGTAATATAACTATCTTGTTGTATTAATTCGTTTTGATATTTATTTAGTGCTTTTGAGTTCGTTAGATATTTTTCAATCTTACCCTTTTTAATTTTAAATAAGGGTGGTTGAGCAATATATATGTGGCCGTTCTCTATAATTTCTGGCATTTGTCGAAAAAAAAATGTTAATAGCAAGGTCCGAATATGTAATCCGTCTACATCAGCGTCTGTCATGATTATGATGTGGTGATATCTTAATTTTTTAGGATCGTATTCGTCTTTTCCGAAACCACACCCCAAAGCGGTAATCAAAGTTATTAGTTCTGGTGACTTTATTATTTTTTCAAATCGAGCTTTTTCTATATTTAATATTTTTCCTTTTAAGGGTAATATTGCTTGATTTTTTCTATTTCGACCTTGTTTTGCAGATCCTCCGGCTGAGTCTCCTTCTACTAAGTAAATTTCTGATAGCAATGGATCTCTTTCTTGACAGTCTGATAATTTTCCTGGAAGACTTGTATTTTCTAAAGCTCCTTTCTTTCTAGTAATTTCCCGTGCTCTTTTAGCAGCTTCTCTTGAACGAGCTGATTGAATGACTTTTTTAATAATTATTTTTGCTTCTCTTGGATGTTCTAATAAAAAATCCATTAAATATTCATTCAAAAGTGTCTCCACAGCTGATTTTACTTCTGAAGACACTAATTTTTCTTTTGTCTGAGAGGAAAATTTTGGATTAAACATTTTAATTGATATTAAAGCAGTTAAACCTTCTCTTGCATCGTCACCGGTAATCGTGATTTTGTTCTTCTTGTTTGTTCTTTCTCGTTCAGAAAAGTAGTTCAAAGTTCTCGTTAAAGCAGATTTGAATCCTGATAAATGACTTCCGCCATCTTGCTGGGGAACATTATTAGTAAAACATAATATTTTTTCTTGAAATGTTGAATTCCATTGCATTGCGATATTTACTTCAATATTTTTTTTTTTTTTATTAAAAATAAATATTTTTTTATGTACGGGGTTTTTTTGATTGTTTAAAAATTTTATGAAAGATTTTATTCCTCCTTTGTGGTAGTAACGGAATTTTGAATGATTTCTCAAATCTTTTAATTTGATTAATAAATTGGCATTTAAAAATGATAATTCTTGCAATCTTTTTTGTAAAACTTCACGTTGAAAAATATTATGATTAGTAAAAATATTTTTATTTGGCCAAAATCGAATTTTTGTCCCTCTCCTCTTTGTTTGTCCTGTACATATTAGTTTTTTTTTTGGATTCCCAAATAGATATGTTTGTTGATATTTTTTTTTATCACGATAAATATACAGTTTTAGTCGTGATGATAACGCATTGACGACTGAAACACCTACACCATGTAGTCCCCCGGAAACCTTGTAAGCGTGTTCGTCGAATTTTCCGCCTGCGTGTAAAACGGTAAGAATGACTTCTGCTGCAGATACCCCTACTTCAGGATGAATATCAATCGGAATCCCTCTTCCGTTATCGCGAATAGAAACAGAATTATCAGTATGTATTACTACTGCAATTACATTGCAGTATCCAGCTAAAGCTTCATCTATTGAATTATCCACAACCTCGAAGACCATATGATGTAATCCAGTGCCGTCGTCAGTATCACCGATATACATGCCAGGTCGTTTTCTCACCGCATCTAATCCTTTTAAAATTTTTATATTAGATGAGGTATATAAATTAGACATTTTTTTTCCTATTTTATAAAGATATTTTTATTATCTCAATTTAGAAAAAGAATATTTATTCTTTTGTTTGTTTTATTATAATAAATTGATATTTAATGTGCGTTTATAAGTTTAAAGGCATGATTATATATAATATTTCTTTTTTTGTATTGGTTTGAATTTGAATGCTTGAAATAGGTATTTTAAATACTATGTTAATAGTATCAGCATGTAATGCGTTTAGTGAATCTAATAAATAAAAAACATTTATAGAAAATGAAATTTCTTCATGCTGATTATTGATATCAAATGCATCGGATGATTCTTCATCTTCTTGATTATTTGATGTTATTGTTAATTTATTTTTAGAAAAATTTAAACATACTCCTTTGAACGTAGTATTACATAGAATTGATGTTTTTAATAATGATTCTTTCAGTTTTTCTCTAGAAACCGATATACAAAAAGTATCGTGTTTAAGCAGCACATCTTGATAGTTAGGAAAATTATTATTGAGTAGCTTTGTTTGTAATAAAGTTTCTTGAACGTGAAAAGCGGCATAATGATTACTAATAGTTATCTGTATTTTTTCTGTTGTATCAGTAAGTAGTCTTGATAATTCTGAGATACTCTTTTTATTAATAATAAATGATATACAAGATATGTCTAAATATATTTTTTTTTTGTACATAGATAATCTATGTCCATCCGTCGTAACACTAAATAAATAATTGTTTTTGTACTCAATAAGCATTCCGTTTAGAGCAGTTCGTATATCGTTACGAGCTATTGAAAAACTTGTTAACGAAATAATTTCTTTAAGTATGCTCTGAGATAAAAAAAAAGTTTTTGTCCCTTTAATAATTTGAAATTTTGGAAAATTTTTATCGGAGCTTGTGTTTAACTTAAACAAGCTATCGAGTGCTCGAATATGTATTTTTTTCTTTATGATCTGAAAATGTAATTCGACGTTATTTTGAATATTACGACAAATGTTGAGTATTTTTTTTCCAGATATTAAACAGGATCCAGGGATATAACAAAAAAAGAATTCTTTTGCAATATATGCGTTTAATTCTATCTCTAAATTTGAGCTTGTTAATATTATTTTGTTTTTCATTACATTTAAAATAATATTTTCTAATATTGGGAATATTGGATTTTTTGTAATAATTCTATGGATTTTTTTTAAGGGATTTAAAAAATCATTTTTTTTTATTTTGAATTCCATGTTTTATGAGCTGAGTTGGTTAAATAGATATAAAAAATCATAATAGATTTCCGTTTTTTCTTTCCTTAACTGATTAATTTTTTTATAAGCATGTAACACAGTAGTATGGTCTTTTTTTCCAAACGCTTTTCCTATCTCTAAAAAGCTGCACTTGGTTAATTTTTTTGTTAGAGTCATTGCTATTTGTCTAGGCTGAACAATAGATTGAGATCTTTTTTGTGATATTAAATCCGATACAGAGATTTGAAAGTATTTAGAGACTATTTGTTGAATATTATTAATATCTATATTTTTATTTTTTCGTCCTATGATTTGATTTAACGTTTTTTTAACTAAATGTATTGTTATTTTTTCTTTTTTAAATAAAGAAACAATATGAATTTTTTTTAATATACCCTCTAGCTCTCTTACGTTAGAGTTTATTTTTTTTGCAATAAATAGAGCGACTTCATCTGACAAATTAATCTTGTTTTCTAACGCTTTGTGCAATAAGATATTGATTCTTGCGCTTAATTCAGGGGGATCAATTGATATAGTCAAACCCCATTTAAATCTAGATTTAAGTCTTTCCGCTATTCCTTTGATGTCATTTGGATAACAATCTGCTGTTAAAATAATTTTTTGTTTTTTTTCAAACAATGTATTAAATGTATTAAATAATTCTTCTTGTGAACGTTGTTTGTAAGCAAAAAACTGAATATCATCTATTAAGAGCACATCAATAGATCGATAATAATCTTTAAATTTTTCAATACAATGATTTTTTAGCGCGTTAACCATATTTTGAACAAAATTTTCTGAGTGCACATAAATAACTTTTTTTTGATAGTTTTCTGCTAAAATTTTATTAGCAATAGCATGCAGCAAATGCGTTTTACCTAAACCAGTATTGCCGTATAAAAATAATGAACTATAGAAATCATTAAAATGATTAGCAAATCTATATGATGAATAAAGAGCTAGTTGATTAGATTTTCCTTCAATAAAATTATGAAATTGGTATTTTGGATTAATTTTTGTGTGTGGACAAAAGAGCATGTTAGATTTTTTTTTTTTTAATATTTTTTTTTTTTGTTTTAATGTATACGGTATGATTATTTTGTAGAGAGGCAAAGCTTTTATGTAAGACTTGTAACATAATTAAGGGTGGTTGCGAATTACATAATTTATATAATAACTTTTTAAAATTATTGATATATTTTTTTTTCACCCATTGTAATACAAAAATATTGGGGGCATATAAATTGATTATATCATTTTTTATTATAGCTTTTAGCGGCAGTATCCACATACTGAATTCTTTCGGAGGTAATTGCGATTGTAAGCATGTTAAACATTCTTTCCAAATTGAAAATAACATATTATTAATTTCCATAAAAATATTTAAATATTTTTCTCTTGTGACGCAGCTATAATAATTATTATGTTTTTGTAACATTTAATATATATTGTTTTAAATATTCGATAATGAATTTTCTATACATTTTTTTTTAAAAACAATATAATAATGGCGTATTATGTATTTTAAGTAATTTCATGCAAATAAACTATTATTGTTAATTGCTATTTTATTATAAATTAAAGAATTTGTTTAGTTTTAAAACAATCTGTATTTAACTTTTTTAGTATTATTATCAACATGTTCGTAAAAAGGAGTAGTTTATATGAAGCGTACTTTTCAGCCATCTAACATAAAACGTCACCGGAATCACGGTTTTCGGGCTCGTATGTCTTCTAAAGGTGGACGAGCTATTTTATCTCACCGACGTTTTAAATCGCGCTCTATATTATGTGTTTAAAATGTCTTTCTACAATAAAAAATACACCTTATTTTGCTTTTAGCAAAAAATTACGCTTACTATCAAATATTGCATTTCAACGTTGTAATGACAAGAAAAATAAAGCGCATACCACGGAATTTATTAGGTTAGTTTCATTAAATCATTTGAATTTTCCTCGATTAGGTATTTCTATTTCTAAAAAAAATATAAAAAAATCTCATGAGCGTAATAGAATTAAGCGTTTAATTCGGGAAAGTTTTCGTCTATCCCAGTACACTTTGGTATCTATGGATTTTTGTATTATTGTCAAAAAAAATGTGCAGTTATTAACTAACAATATAATTTTTTCTGTTTTAAAGAAATTGTGGGTATACAAACATTACAATAAAGCTTTATCTATATAAATAGATGATAACTCAAATTAAAATACAGTATAATGATGCTATATTTTATTTTTTATTTCTTAATGACTGAGAAAAAGTTTATGATATATTTGCAACGCATTTTTTTTACAGTTTCCTGTATATTTTGTTCCTTTTTTATGTGGAACTTTCGGTATGTACGTTTTTTTACTCAAGTAAATATGCAAAACATACATAGTAACGTGAATGAAGCTTCTCGCTCAATTCACAGTGATAATAAAGATCAATTTATTAACATCAAAAATGATGTTCTATCTTTGGATATTAACTTATTAGGCGGAAATATTGAACGTGCAGATTTATTGAATTTTTATCAAGACATAAATAAGAAATCTGAGCTAACTTTGCTTAATTGGACGCCAGAACTTATGAATAAAGCGGTTAGCGGTATTTTATGCCATACCCCAACTTATCGTTTTTCACATACACACCAGCCATTATATTCAGTTAAGCATATTGCGCCTGAATTAAAACTGGAAAAAGATACAGTTCAGGCTTGTATTCAATGGACGTCGCGTGATAATATTATATATACAAAAATTTTTTCCTTGAAGAAAGGGTCTTATAATGTTAATGTAGAGTATTTAATTCAGAATAATAGTCATCGGCCAGTAAATCACTCTGTATTTAATGAATTGAAGACAACTCAAGCGCCTGTACAGGAAAAAAATTTTTTAAAAAATATTTTTAAAGCTAAAACTGCTCAAAATATCGTCTGGTCTAGCGATCAAGAAAAATATCATAAACATATCTTTCATAAAGTAAATCATAAACAAAAAACAATGGTGGTAACAAAAAAAGGCTGGATTGCTTTGTCTCAAAGATATTTTTTAACAGCTTGGATTCCTAAATTTGATGATAATTATACCATATATTCTCGTCGATTAAATGATTCAACCAGATTAATCGGTTCCGTATCTCGAGTTAAACGTATTGCTCCTAATTCTGTGGCTAGATTTCGTTCTAGTATATGGATTGGACCAAAAATAACGAGTCAATTAGAGGGTGTTGCGAAAAATTTAGAGTTAACAATAGATTATGGATTTCTAAGAGCGCTATCTCGACCTTTATTTAGATTATTAACCTTTTTTTATCTTTTTTTTCATAACTGGGGCGTAACAATTATTTTTATGACTTTTTTTATTAAAATGATGGTATACCCGCTCATAAAATTACAATATACATCCGTTTTACGGATGAACGCGTTGCATCCAAAAATAAAAAAAATAAAAGATAAATACTCAAATGATTCGAATAAGATTCAAAAAAAAATTTTATCCTTATATCAATTTAATGATGTGAATCCCTTTTATGGTTTCTTTTTAGTTCTCGTTCAAATGCCAATATTTTTAGCATTTTATCACGTATTACTCTGTTCTGTTGAGTTGCGTCACGCACCATTTTTTTTATGGATTAAAGATTTATCTAGTCAAGATCCTCATTATCTATTACCAATATTCGCTGGTTTGAGCATATTATTCGCGCAATTATATGAACCTAAGAAGAACGTTTCAAGGGCACAAAAAATATTTTCATTAGCAATCCCGTTCTTATCAACTGCTTTTTTTCTTACTTTACCATCCGGATTAGTTTTGTACTATATTACAAATAATTGGTGTACTTTTTTTCAACATTGGTTTATACGCTGGAATTTTGTTGGTTAACATAAGTAACTTACAGTAAATATAAATTTTTTTATTTTTTATTTATAGATTAATGATTGTGTTTATATGGAATATCAATATGATATTTGATAAAACGATTGTAGCCCCAGCTACGGCACCGGGTCAATCTGGTGTTGGAATTATTCGAGTGTCCGGTTCCGCTGTTATAAAAGTTATTGAAAAATTTTTAAGAATTTCTATGAAACCAAGATTTGCGCATTATACATCATTTTCAGATATAACGGGAAAAATTCTTGATTATGGTATTGCTTTGTTTTTTCCTGCCCCTTTCTCTTTTACAGGAGAAGATATATTAGAGTTTCATGGACACGGAAACTCCGTATTATTGGATTTATTAATGAAGAATATTTTATTGATTAAAAATGTTCGTATAGCTCGCCCTGGTGAGTTTTCAGAAAGAGCATTTTTAAATAATAAAATGGATTTAGTGCAAGCTGAAGGAATTAATGATTTAATAAACGCTCAGTCTGAGCTTTCAATTCAAGCATCTTTGCGTTCATTAAATGGTGATTTTTCGAAAAAGATACGAGATATTATTAGTTTATTGAAAAAATTATATGCTAGAATTGAGGCGGTTATTAATTTTCCAGATGAAATAAATGAATCATCGTTAATATCGGATATAAGAATCTGTCTCAGCGATGCCATTTATTTAATGAAAAAACTAATATTTAAGGGTTGTCAAGGTAATCTTTTATACAATGGTATTAGTATTGTAATTACCGGACCGACTAATGTCGGAAAATCGAGTTTATTTAATTACTTATCTAATCAAAAGATTTCTATTGTTACTAATATTCCTGGAACTACACGTGATGTCATGTGTAAAAACATTTGGATTAATGGAGCGCGCTATGAGCTTGTGGATACTGCGGGATTACGTAAAAGCAATGATGTTATCGAGTTAATTGGAATAAAGTTAGCAAAAAAAAATATTCAGTCTTGTCGACATATATTTTTAATATTAGATGCTTCACAAGATAAATATAGTAATAATATTTTAGTAAAAAAATATATTGATGGTTTAAGAAAAAATCAAAATATTACTATTATTTTTAATAAAATTGATTTGATTCATAAAAAACCCTGCTTAGATATTGTATTTAATCAGTTTAAATGTATTTATTTATCCATTAAATATAAAATGGGGATAAATTTTTTAAAAGATAGGATGCATGAAATATCTAGCGAGTTAAACGCAGGGGAGGATGTTTTTTTAGCTCGAAACAGACATTTATCTGCATTGAAGGCATCATTAAAATATTTAAAGCACGGAAAAGAATGGTTGAACAAAAATCTGTGCATTGAATTATTTTCGGAAGATGTTCGTTTAGCTATAGAAGCTATGCTAACGATTACAGGTAATTTTAGTAGTTCTGATTTATTAGAAAAAATTTTTTCTGATTTTTGTATTGGCAAATAAATATTTTATTACCATTTTTCTAATAAGGAATAAGTACTACTTATGCCCGGAGGCGGAATTGAACCACCGACACGGGGATTTTCAGTCCCCTGCTCTACCGACTGAGCTATCCGGGCAATAGAATTATTAAACAGTAAAATTTTAATTTTGTCAATATATTATTAATTTAACATTCTCTGTTGTGAAAAAAAATATTTTTTTTTGTGTATATATTATCTTTTCTATTTTTTGTATAGTATCTAGTTTAGCATTGTATCCATAATACATAATAAACAAAAAGTTCCTGCAAATAGTTAAATAAAAATATAGATACCCTTGAAATTTAGTGTTAAGATCCATATATTCTTAAAATAAAAGAGAACATTTAAAATATTTTTTTCTTTATTATTTAAACCTGTATTGCGGTGTTATACTTAAAGAGGGTCATTGTATGAAACTTCGTCCATTACATGATAGAGTTATTGTAAAGCGTAATGAAGTAGAATTAAAGTCAGCTGGCGGTATTGTTTTAACCGGTTCTGCTGCAGGAAAATCTACTAGAGGAGTGGTTTTATCGGTTGGAAAAGGTCGATGTTTGGACAATGGTAACATTAAGAAATTAGACGTTAAAGTAGGAGACGTTGTAATTTTTAATGAAGGCTATGGAGCTAAAACTGAAACTATAAATAACGAAGAAGTATTGATATTAACTGAAAGTGACATTTTAGCAATTGTAGAAGAGTAAAAAGATTTTTTATTTATTTTCAACGCAAATTTTGGAGGACTTTTCAAATGGCAGCGAAAGATGTAAAATTTGGTAATGAAGCTCGGATTAAAATGCTTCGAGGAGTTAATATTTTAGCTGATGCTGTAAAAGTTACCCTAGGACCTAAAGGCAGAAATGTTGTTCTAGATAAGTCCTTTGGGCCCCCTAGCATCACTAAAGACGGTGTCTCAGTCGCTAGAGAAATTGAATTAGAAGATAAGTTTGAGAATATGGGCGCGCAAATGGTAAAGGAAGTGGCGTCAAAAGCAAATGATGCTGCTGGAGATGGCACAACTACAGCTACATTATTAGCACAATCAATTGTCAATGAAGGTTTAAAGGCAGTAGCTGCTGGAATGAACCCCATGGACTTAAAGCGAGGTATTGATAAAGCTGTTATTAGCGCTGTAGATGAATTAAAAAAATTATCTGTTCCTTGTTCAGATTCTAAAGCAATTACTCAAGTGGGTACTATTTCAGCTAATGCTGACGAAAAAGTGGGTAGTTTAATTGCTGAGGCTATGGAAAAGGTTGGTAATGATGGAGTCATTACGGTTGAGGAAGGTACTGGCCTTCAAGATGAATTAGAAGTGGTTAAAGGAATGCAATTTGACCGAGGTTACTTATCGCCATATTTCATTAATAAACCCGAAACAGGTTTGGTAGAATTAGATAATCCTTATATCTTAATGGCAGATAAAAAAATTTCTAGTATCCGTGAATTATTGCCTATTCTAGAATCAGTAGCTAAATCTAGCAAGCCGTTACTAATTATCTCTGAAGACTTAGAAGGCGAAGCCTTAGCTACTTTAGTGGTTAACTCAATGAGAGGCATTGTTAAAGTTTCTGCAGTTAAAGCTCCTGGTTTTGGAGATCGCCGAAAAGCGATGTTGCAAGATATTTCTATTCTTACAGGAGGTTCTGTTATATCTGAAGAACTAGCTATGGAATTAGAAAAGTCTTCTTTAGAAGACTTAGGGCAAGCAAAACGCGTAGTAATTAGTAAAGATGCCACTACTATTATTGGTGGAAATGGAGATAAAATTTCTATTAAAAACCGTATTCAACAGATTAGACAAGAAGTGCATGAAGCAACATCAGATTATGACAAAGAAAAATTAAATGAACGTTTAGCAAAATTATCTGGCGGCGTAGCTGTTTTAAAGGTAGGGGCAGCAACTGAAGTAGAGATGAAAGAAAAGAAAGCCCGCGTTGAAGATGCATTACATGCAACTCGCGCAGCTGTGGAAGAAGGCGTTGTTCCCGGAGGGGGAGTAGCATTAGTTCGCGTAGCCGAAAAGATTTCTCGTCTTAACGGCCAAAATGAAGATCAAAACGTTGGAATACGAGTAGCATTGCGCGCAATGGAAGCTCCTTTGCGTCAAATAGTTGCTAATTCTGGCGAAGAACCATCGGTAGTAACTAACAATGTAAAAGATGGTCATGGTAATTATGGTTACAATGCAGCTACTGACGAGTATGGTGACATGATATCCTTTGGTATTTTAGATCCTACAAAAGTGACTCGTTCTGCGTTACAATATGCTGCTTCTGTAGCCGGGCTTATGATCACAACAGAATGTATGGTCACAGATTTACCAAAAGAAGAAAAATCTGCATCTGATTTAAGCTCTCCGCCAGGCGGTGGAATGGGTGGAATGGGCGGAATGATGTAGTTTTATTATCATTGACCAAGACATTTGGATTGTTATCACCGAAATAAAAAATTATTTATACTATTAAGTAATATATATTTTGCTGATCTCCTTGTTCTCTGTCTAAATTATGTTGAGAACAAGGGGTTGTTTAATAAAAAATACATTTTGAGATATACTTTATGACTGCTTATAGTGGAAATTCTTTAAAGTCCGGAATAAAAATTTTAATAAAAAAACAGCCGTATGAAGTTTATTCCAGCGAATTTATTAAACCTGGCAAAGGACAAGCTTTTGTACGGATTAAATTAAAGCAATTATTAACTGGAAAATTATTTTTTAAAACCGTAAAAGCAACAGATCTTTTTTATTCAACTGATGTTGTAGATATTGAAGCATCTTATTTATATAATAATGGCTCTATTTGGTTTTTTATGCATAAAAAGACTTTTGAACATATTTCTGTATTGAAAACGTTTTTATTTGGATACGAAAAGTGGTTAACGAATCTTTCTTCTTGCGTAATTACTTTATGGCGCGAAGCTCCTATTTCTGTTCGAATTGATAATTTTGTTCAATTAAAGGTATATGATGTGGATGCCGTTATATCGGGGGATACAATAAATTCAGATAATAAGTTAGTCACATTAGAAACAGGAGCAATAATTCGAGCTCCATTATTCATTAAAAAAGGAGATTATCTAAAAATAGATACTCGCAATGGAAAATATATTTCTCGTATAGTTAAATAATATATTTGGATAACTTAGCTATAATAATTGTTAATATTCATTTCCACGTATATTTTTTCGGTAACTCTCCCAGTCGAATGTTAACCACAGACCATTACCCAAGCGCATGCGATCGATCACTCTTTCGCCTAGAAGATTTTTCATTCCTTTAAGAGTTAAGTTAGACAACATTCCTGTAGACTTTTTAGAAGATGATCTTCTGTCTACAATTTGATTAATAATAATTTTTTCATATCTTGATTCCAGCTGCATACCAATCTCATCTATCATTAATAAGTCTACTGAACTGAAGTTATGTAATAATTTTTCTTCTGTCATCTTTGAGAGCGAATAATCATTAAAAGTTCCTTTAATGCTAGACATAAGATCAGCTACAGTAATTAGTAAAACACTATTTCCATGTAATATTAAATAATTTCCAATTGCTGATGCTAAATGGTTTTTTCCTGTTCCGGGCCGGCCAGTAAATATAAAGCTCGCAATATTATTTTTAAAATTTTCAGCATATCGACGCGCTGCATGCAATACTTTTTGATGCCCTTCGTGATTAATGCGGTAATTTTCAAATGAACAATTCATGTATAGTTCTCGTATTCCCGATCTTCCGAGAGTTCTTTGCATTTTCATAGCTTTATTTTTTTGAATAATAGATTTTGAAGATTTCTTTCCTTGTTCTTGATTCCATATTAATAGTTCTTTGTCATTATAGAATTTTGGCTGTATGTAAGAAGGTATAATTTTTTTTAGCTTGTTTAAAAAATGATTCATATATTTTTTTTCCTTGTACATATTTATACAATTAAAAAATTAATTCGATACCTTTTTAAAAATATTAATAGTATAAATATATATATTTATTTTTTAAATATGATTTATAACAATTAGAGATCAAAAATAAGCTATCAGAGATAATCCTTAGAATATTACAGTAAAAAATTTTATATCTATAATTATTGTTAAATATGAAATACGCGCCTAATTTTAGAAATTTTATTTAAAAAAAATACAATTATATATTGATATATGATATATTATTTATAATAACTACAATCGGTGCATCTAAAGATAAAATTTTTATTTATAAAATAATGAAAATGAAACAATGCCTATTTTTTTTTTTTTCATTAGCTTCCAATTGTTGGGTATATAAATATTATTGTCGATATGTTCAATATATATAATCGAATTTTTATGAACCCAATTATATTTTTCTAAATGTCTAATCGATTGATTTAATAATAATTTATTGGAAAATGGTGGATCTAAATAAATAATATCATATGGATAACCAATTTTTTTTAGCCATCGTAGTGTATGTACGCGGAACACAGAAATATTATTAATAGAAAATATTTTTAATGTATTTTTTAGTTTTTGAACTAATGTATAGTTTTTTTCTAATGCCGTTACAGATTTTGCCAATCGAGATACCGATTCTATGCTTAAACTACCGCTGCCTGAAAAACAATCTAAGCATATAGAATTTTCTATATATTGCCCTAACCAACTAAACACTATTTGTTTAATACGGTTTCTTGTAGGCCGAATATTAATCTTGTTAACTGAATGTAATACTCTGCCCTTATATAAGCCACCAATAATTCTAATTTTTTTGTTCTTATTTTTTACTTTATTCATATTGATTGATTAATAATAAAATTATTGTATTTTAATAAATTATAATATATTTTGTAATATATTTACGGGGTGTATATGGATATTAAAAAAAACAACCTTTTTTCTAGTTTCAATATTTTTCCAAAAAAAAAAAAATTTTAAAAACGGATGTTAAAGAAAAAAAAAAAAATATTTTGTTGAATAAGGATAAAAAGCATACGAAAAGTAGTATTTTTTCTTTTTTAAAAAGCTCTTTTAGCTCTGCAAAGAATATTTTTATTCATAAATTAAAAACTATATTTTCTAAAAATTGTGTAGATAAAAAAACGTTTCAGGATTTAGAATATTTATTATTATCATCAGATTTTGGTGTACATGCTACTGAAAAAATTTTACTTCAATTTAAGAGAGATATAGATAGAAAAAATATTTTTAATTCTGACTTAGCTCTTTCTTATTTTAAGAAACAGTTATTAAATATGTTAACGCCTTCTAGGCAGCCCGTTGCGCCGAATGTTTCTGCGCTACCTTTTGTTATTTTAGTTGTTGGGGTTAACGGAGTTGGAAAGACAACAACTATCATTAAATTAGCTCATTATTATAACAACTTAGGACAGTCTGTTATGCTAACAGCTGGTGATACGTTTAGGGCCGCTGCTGTTGAGCAGTTAATAGAATTGGGTGTAAAGCATCATATTCCAGTATTTTCGGGTTCGCTTGGCGCTGATTCTGCTGCTATTGTATTTGATTCTTGGAAAGAGTCAACAAAATTGAAAAAAAATATTTTAATCATTGATACAGCCGGTCGTTTGCACAACAAAGATCATTTACTTCGAGAATTACAAAAAATTAATCGAGTGATTACAAAATGTTCTCCTGCCGCACCTCATGAAATATTTTTAGTTTTAGATGCTAGCATCGGTCAAAATTCAATACAACAAGCTAAGGTTTTTTCTTCTAAAATGAATATCACGGGAATTATTTTAACAAAATTAGACAGTACAGCGAAAGGGGGTGTAATTTTTTCTATTGCTCATAATTTAATGATTCCTATTCGTTACTTATCAGCTGGAGAAAAAATAACGGACTTAGAAGTATTTAATAGCAAACGTTTTGTTGATAATTTTGTAGACATTTAAAACATCTGTTTTTTATTATTATTTTTCGATATATTTTATCAGATCAAATATTGTATATTTTACTTAGGGTCAAATGAAAAAGATAAAAAATAAAATTCATGCCATTAGTTTTCTTAATATCGGTAGTTTGGATTCATATATTCGTATGGCCAATTCTTTTTCTATTCTTTCCTTTGAAAAAGAAAAATCCCTTGCAAAAAAATTATTATTTTATAGAGAAATAGAATCTGCAAAATTATTGATTTTATCAAACTTACGATTTGTAATACACATTGCTAGGAATTATTCGGGTTATGGATTGCCTCAGGCGGATTTAATTCAAGAAGGAAATATTGGATTAATGAAAGCTATTCGGAGATTTAATCCAGATATTAACGTGCGATTGATTTCTTTTGCAGTACATTGGATTAAATCTGAAATTCACGAATATGTTTTAAAAAATTGGCGTATAGTAAAAGTTGCAACTACGAAAGCTCAACGAAAATTATTTTTCAATCTAAGAAAATCAAAAAAAAGATTAGGCTGGTTTAATCGTCAAGAAATTGAAATTGTCGCTAGTGAATTAGGGGTTAGCAGACAAGATGTAAGAGAAATGGAAGCCCGTATGTCAGCACAAGACATTACCTTAGACATTGAGGCAAAAGATTCGTTTCCAGATCATTCTACTTGCAATATTCGTTCTTCTTTTTATTTAGAAGATAAAAAATCGAATTTTGCTATAAATATAGAGCGAGATAATTGGGCCTCTCATGCTACAGCTAAATTAAGTAACGCGCTTCTTGTTTTAGATGAAAGGAGTCAACAAATCATTAAAAGACGTTGGTTAGCTCATAATAATGTAAAAATTACATTACAATCTATTGCTCGAGATTACGGAATTTCAGCAGAAAGAGTTCGTCAATTAGAAAAAAATGCTATGAAAAAGCTTAAAATAGCAATTGAAACATAAAATTATTTATTTTTTTATTTAAAATACAATTCTGAATTATTTTAATACGTTGTTATTATTTTATAAATAAACATGCAATTAATTATCTGTAAGATATCACATAGAAGAAAAAATATTTTTTTCTTTTTTTTATAAGAGCTATATATTTTATCTTTAGTTTGCCGAGTCTAAGAATCTTTTTTAATTTGTAAAATTTTAAAAATTTTCTGTCCTGATCGGTTATTTAATAATCAAAATATATTGAAAAGATATACTTTAATGAAATTAATTTTTAAAGTTTTATAATTTTTATTTCGTTTAATCAATATATTATATTAAAATATTTTTCTGTATCCACATAAAACGAATAATTCAATACAGATATAAAACTTTTTTATTTTAATATAATTTATTTAGCTTAATCGATAGAAATTTTCTTTTTACAAAGAAACCTTTTTTAAAAAAATGTTTATTATTTCTATTTGATGCAAATGAGTTGGCTTGTAAAACTATAAATATTAATAAAGTTGTGTATAAAAAGTTATTTTTATTTATATCAATGATCATAAATATATGTTTCGTATACGCGCTCTGCGAGTAAGCATTGATCTTTGTCTAGTGCTTGATTAAAATATCGAAAAAATAGAATCGTATCATTACGACATTTTAAGCGCAAAGTTGTTACAGCGGTTAATGCCTAATAAGTATATTTATATTCTGATAATGTGTATAATATTTGTTATATATTTTTTTATTTTCTTTCGTTCTTTATTGATCTTTATGCTTAAAAAGATATTTTTTAGTTTTGCGTTACTATGAGCTTTTGTTTAGTTATATAAACATTTATATTTTTAAGGTATATCGATTGTGTTAATGATGCTAGCGAACAAATAGTTCTGGAAAAACTGGTTAGCCATTGTAATACTGATAAAATAACATTGTATATATATTAAAAATTTCAAAAAAAAACATTTTAGTTACTATGACTATGGGAAAAAGTATGTATGAATATTAAAAATCATATACTAGGATTTCCTAGAATTGGTTTGCATCGTGAATTAAAAATTGCTCAAGAGAAATATTGGTCTAAAAAAATTACTTTAAGTGATTTATTATCTATAGGAAAAAAGATTAGAAAAAGTAACTGGAAGCATCAAGCTAATAGCGGATTAGATTATATAACAGTAGGTGATTTCGCTTGGTATGATCATGTTTTAAACATTAGCATGATGCTTGGCAATATACCAGATCGACATCGATTCAACGATCCAGAGGTTAATATAGATACCTTGTTTCGTGTCGCTAGAGGAGCTACTTCTACTGACAAAAATTGTTCAGCATCTGAGATGACAAAATGGTTTAATACTAATTATCATTATATTGTTCCGGAATTTACTCGCGACCATAAATTTAGTTTTTCATGGAAGCAAATTATTGAAGAAACTGACGAAGCTCTATCCTTGGGGTATTCAGTAAAGCCGGTTTTATTGGGTCCGTTAACTTATTTATGGTTAGGAAAAGTAAAAGGAAGAACCTTTAATAAATTAGATTTGTTAAATAAAATATTACCAATTTATAAACAAGTATTAGCTGAACTATATTCTAGAAATATTGAATGGATTCAGATTGATGAACCTATTTTAGTTTTAGATATTCCAGAAGAATGGAGACAAGCTTTTAAAACAACATATAGTACATTACATGGTATTATAAAAATTTTATTAACTACATATTTTGGTGATATACATCATAATTTAGATATAGTTAATACACTTCCGGTGGATGGTTTGCATCTTGACCTAGTATCCGGGAATTATAATATACCTCAATTACATGATTACATAGATAAAAAATTTTTATTATCATTAGGGATCATTAATGGACGTAATATTTGGAAATCTGATTTATTAAAGTGGTTTACTCAATTAAAGTCCTGTATAAAAACTCTCGGTACTTTTTGGCTCGGTACTTCTTGTTCTTTACTCCACACTCCTTTAGATCTCTCGTTAGAAGATAATTTAACAGATTTTGTAAAATCATGGTTTTCTTTTGGAATACAAAAATGTTTTGAATTGTCTCTTTTGTCTCAGGTTTTAAATAATAAACTTGATCAACAAGAAATATATAATTGGGTTAAACCGATTAAGGCTTATAAGTCTTCCAATCTTGTACATAATAGTCTTGTTCAGGAGCGTTTATTACAAATTTCTTCTCGGCAAATTAGAAGAAATAATGAGTTTTCTATTCGCTCTAGTATTCAGAAAAAAGCATTTAATTTTCCTATTCTCCCTACTACTACTATTGGCTCGTTCCCACAAACACAAGAGATTCGAGATTTACGTAAAAAATATAAAAATAAACAAATCAGCCAATTAAATTACGAAAAAGAAATCAAAAGACATATTAAATATAATATCGTTCAACAAGAAAAAATAGGTTTAGATGTTTTGGTTCACGGAGAGCCTGAACGTAATGATATGGTAGAATATTTTAGTGAATATTTAGAGGGTTTTGTGTTTACGCAGTATGGTTGGGTTCAAAGTTATGGGTCAAGATGTGTGAAGCCGCCAATTATTATTGGGGATATTAGTAGAATCACTCCCATGACACTAAACTATTCAAAATATGCTCAATCATTAACTCAAAAACCCGTGAAAGCAATGTTAACTGGACCTGTAACTATTTTGTGCTGGTCGTTTCCTCGAGAAGACGTTTCTAAAGAAGAGATCGCAAATCAAATTGCTTTAGCATTAAGCGACGAAGTTTTAGATTTGGAAAAATCAGGAATCCAGATTATTCAAATTGATGAACCGGCGTTAAGAGAAGGATTGCCTTTACGTAAAAAAGAATGGAATGATTATTTGCGCTGGTCTGTAAAATCATTTAAATTATGTTCTTCGGGAGTCAAAGATAGTACGCAAATTCATACTCATATGTGTTATTGTGAGTTTCATGATATTATGCCGGCTATTGTGGAGCTAGATGCAGATGTTATTACTATTGAAACATCTAGGTCAGATATGGAGCTATTAGAATTTTTTAAAACCTTTAAATATCCGAATGATATTGGTCCGGGCGTATATGATATTCATTCTCCAGGTATACCTACTGTCCAATGGATAGAATCGTTATTAATTAAGGCTTTAAAATATATTGATGCAAAACAACTATGGGTGAACCCAGATTGTGGACTCAAAACGCGTAACTGGAAAGAAACAGAGTTAGCGTTACGTCATATGATACAGGCTGTTTTAAACATTAGAAAAAATTTTAAAAAATAAATTTAAGTATTTATTCCACTCAATGCAATCTTTGTATTCACGGATTGTGTTTAGTGGCGGTATATTGCTAGTATTTGACTAGTTTTTTTATACTTTTGTGGTTGGCGTAATCATTTTTTATATTTTTTATATAAAAGTATATCGAGCTGTTAATAGTATCAGCTCGAATGGTATTTTTATATCCGATTGTTTATTTTTTCGGTAGAATTTAATAATTCAGATAAATTAGCAGCCGCTTCTTCTGCGCTAATAGAGGTAGATTTATTTTTCTTATTTAGTAAATGGTTCATTCGATTTTTAATTCTTTGCTTATGGTATTGATATCCAGTTCCTGCAGGAATTAATCTCCCTACAATAACATTTTCTTTTAATCCACGTAATTGATCTTTTTTTCCTGCTACCGCCGCTTCTGTTAAGACCCTAGTAGTTTCTTGAAAAGATGCTGCGGAAATAAATGATTCTGTAGCTAGAGATGCTTTAGTAATGCCTAATAAATCTCGAGAAAAAGTTATTATCTTTTTTTTATTTTTTTTTAATTTTTTGTTTGCGAGCATGATGCATGAGTGTTCTAGTTGTTCTCCTTGTAGGAAATTAGAATTACCCGGATTGACTACTGTAACCTTTCTAAGCATTTGTCTTATTATGACTTCAATATGTTTATTATTTATTTTTACGCCCTGTAATCGATATACCTCTTGAACTTCGTTAATGATATAATTTGTAACAGCTTGAATTCCTCTTAACCTTAAAATATCATGCGGTGATTCTGGTCCGTCTGAAATAATATCGCCTTTTTCTACTCGTTCACCTTCAAAGACATTAATCTGTCTCCACTTAGGAATCATTTCTTCATAAGCATTGTTTCCGTCAAGCGGCGTAAGAATTAGTCGTCTTTTACCTTTTGTTTCTCTTCCAAACGAAACTACTCCACTTATTTCTGCCAAAATTGCTAGCTCTTTAGGTTTTCTTGCTTCAAATAAATCAGCTACCCGAGGCAGTCCTCCAGTAATATCTTTAGTTCCTACTGATTCTTGAGGAACTCGGGCCAATATATCTCCCGAAGATACTTTCATACCGTTATCTAGTTGTAAAATAGATTTTCCGGGTAAAAAATATTGAGCCGGCATATCTGTTCCTGGTATAAATACATCTATACCAGCTTTATTAATAATTTTTAAAGATGGCTTTAAGTCTTTTCCTTGCAAGTTTCTTTCAGAGATATCCAAAACAACTATAGAAGACAAACCAGTGAGTTCATCATTTTGTTGCGTTATACTTTGGCCGTCAACCATGTCAATAAATTGAATGTATCCGCTGACTTCAGTAATAACGGGAATAGTATGCGGATCCCATCTTGCAATGATTTCTCCAGACTGTACTTTTTCTCCTTCTCCTTTTGCTAAAATTGATCCGTATGGAATTTTATAGCTTTCTTGAGTTTTTCCTAATTCATCTAACATTTTTAACTCAACGTTTCTAGAAATAATAACAATTTTTTTGTTTGAGTTTATGACTGATTTTGCTTGATTTAGATAAATAATTCCATTTTTACGAACTTGAATACTAGATTCAGAAACTATTTTTGACGCAGCTCCACCAATATGAAATGTACGCATGGTTAATTGTGTTCCAGGCTCACCAATGGATTGAGCAGCTATAACTCCAACAGCCTCTCCTTTTTTAACCAACTGCCCTCTAGCTAAATCTCGACCATAACAACAAGCACATACCCCAAAGTTGGTTTCACAATGAACTACGGATCTCACAGTAACCGCGTCAATTGAATTATACTCTAAGATATCGCACCAATTTTCATTTAATAGCGTATTTTTGGGTATCATAATTTTTTTAGAAGAGCCTGTATATAAAACATCTTCTACCGTTATTCGCCCTAAAACACGTTCTCTTAATGGCTCTTTTACATCTCCGCCTTCTATTAAAGAGCTCATAATAATGCCTTTACGAGTTTTACAATCGTTTTCTGTTACGACTAAATCTTGAGCAACATCCACTAATCTTCTAGTTAAATAACCAGAATTAGCTGTTTTTAATGCGGTATCAGCTAATCCTTTTCTGGCACCATGCGTTGAAATAAAATACTGCAGTACATTTAACCCTTCTCTAAAATTAGCCGTGATAGGAGTTTCGATAATAGAGCCGTCTGGCTTGGCCATTAAACCTCGCATGCCAGCTAATTGTCTGATTTGAGCTGCCGATCCTCTAGCCCCCGAATCAGCCATAATAAAAATGTTATTAAAAGACTTCTGTTTTTTTTTTTTATGATCACAATCATACCAGATGTCGTAAGATAAATTTTTCATCATAGCGAGCGCAATACGTTCATTGGCTGCCGCCCAAATATCTATTGTTTTATTGTATCGCTCATCTTCAGTGACAAGTCCTGTCTGAAATTGTTTATGTATTTCCTTGACATCTTTTTCGGATTCTACAATAATATCTGTTTTTTCCTTTGGTATAATGATATCATCAATTCCTACAGATACACCAGATTTTGCTGCATACGAAAACCCTATGTACATAATTTGGTCCGCTAAGTGTACAGTGTCTTTTAAGCCTAAAATCCTATAACAGGTGTTTAAAATTTTAGATATATCTGATTTTCTTAAAGTTTTATTAATAATTTCAAATGGCAGCCCCCGCGGTATAATCGTCCAAAAAATTGCTCTTCCAATTGTAGTTTGTATTATTTTAGTGTGTTTAATTAAGGTATTTTTTTCATTTTTTTTGTATTCTTTTATGCGCACTTTAATAATGGAATGTAACTCAGCTGCTCCTAACATATACATTTTTTCTGCTTCTTTTGGGTGCTTTAGCAACATGCCTGTACCTTTTCCATGATGTTTTTTTCTGGTCATGTAGTATATACCCAAAATTACATCTTGAGAAGGAACGACGATTGGCTCGCCACTTGCTGGTGAAAGTATATTTTTAGTTGACATCATTAATTTTCTTGATTCTTGTTGAGCAGATTTTGTTAAAGGAACATGAATAGCCATTTGATCGCCATCAAAATCAGCATTATAAGCAACGCATACTAAAGGATGTAACTGTATTGCTTTTCCTTCAACTAAAATAGGCTCAAAAGCTTGTATACCTAGGCGATGTAATGTCGGCGCTCGATTTAATAAAACAGGATGCTCGTGAATAATTTCATCAAGGATATCCCATACAATTGGCTCTTCTTGTTCAACCAGTTTTTTAGCGGATTTTATAGTTGTTGCTAGATTTCTTTGTTCTAATTTTCCGTATATAAATGGCTTAAAAAGCTCTAAAGCCATTTTTTTAGGTATTCCGCATTGATTTAAGTGTAAATAGGGGCCTACAGTTATCACGGATCTTCCCGAATAATCTACCCTTTTTCCTAATAAATTCTGCCTAAATCTACCTTGCTTACCTTTAATCATGTCAGCTAAAGATTTTAACGGTCTTTTATTAGAACCAGTAATAGATCTTCCTCTTCTTCCGTTATCGAGTAACGCATCAATAGCTTCTTGGAGCATTCTTTTTTCATTTCTAACGATAATGTCTGGAGCAGACAGTTCGATAAGACGTTTTAATCGGTTATTTCGATTTATAACCCGTCGGTATAGGTCATTTAAATCTGATGTTGCAAATCGCCCCCCATCTAACGGTACCAAGGGTCTTAAATCAGGAGGTAATATCGGAAGTACGGTTAAAATCATCCACTCAGGTTTATTTTGGGATAACAATAATGATTCAAGTAATTGGATTCTTTTTGTAACTTTTTTTCTTTTAGTTTCTGAGTTTGTCTTTAATATTTCTTGCTTTAATTGCTTGCATATTTTTTTTAATTCTATTTTTTTTAATAGTGCTTGTACGGCCTCAGCGCCCATTTTAGCTTCAAATTCGTCTCCACATTCATCTAAAGCTTTTATATACTGATCTTCTGTTAATATTTGACATTTTTCCAAACGCGTCATTCCAGGATCCAAAACAACATAGGACTCAAAATATAATACTCTTTCTATATCACGCAAAGGCATGTCTAATAATAAACCTATTCGTGATGGTAGGGATTTTAAAAACCAAATGTGAGCTATGGGAGCAGCTAATTCAATATGTCCCATTCTTTCTCTTCTCACTTTACTTTGAGTGACTTCAACTCCGCATTTTTCACATACTACCCCTCTATGTTTTAAGCGCTTATATTTACCGCATAAACACTCATAATCCTTTATAGGTCCGAATATACGCGAGCAAAATAACCCATCTCTTTCGGGTTTAAATGTTCTATAATTTATTGTTTCAGGTTTTTTTACTTCTCCGAAAGACCAAGATCGAATAATTTCAGGTGAGGCTAATGCAATTCTAATAGAATCAAATTCTTCAATTTTTGTTTTTTTTTTAAAAAAATTTAATATTTCTTTCATGCATCACTTCTTATAAACATACAACGGTTAGTAAATTAAAGCCTGTATATGGATTTGTATTATCAATCTTTTTATAATTGATTTATGTCTTAATCGCTATTTAGTTCAATATTTATACCTAATGAGCGTATTTCTTTGATTAACACATTGAAGGACTCCGGCATTCCGGGCTCCATTTTATGCTGACCGCTAACGATATTTTTATACATTTTTGTTCTTCCCGCTACATCGTCAGATTTTACAGTCAACATTTCTTGTAGTGTATGTGAAGCGCCATATGCTTCTAATGCCCACACTTCCATTTCACCAAACCTTTGTCCGCCAAATTGCGCCTTTCCACCTAAAGGTTGTTGAGTTATTAAGCTATATGACCCGGTTGAACGAGCGTGCATTTTATCGTCGACTAAATGATTTAGTTTTAACATATACATGTACCCTACTGTTACATCTCTTTCAAATTTTTCCCCAGTCCTGCCGTCAAATAAAGGAATTTGTCCAGATGAAGGTAGTTTACCCATTTTTAATAGTTCTTTGATTTCCGTTTCATGCGCTCCATCAAATACTGGGGTAGCCATAGGCATTCCTGAGCGTAAATTCTCAGCTAACTGGATTACTTCTTGATCAGAAAAATCGTTCAAATTGATTTTTTGATGCGTGTTATTTCCAAGGTCATATGCTTTTTGTAAAAATTGACGTATTTTATACGTTTTTTTTTGTTTTGTTATCATCTTATCGATGATATTTCCAATTCCTTTTGCCGCTAGTCCTAAATGTGTTTCTAGAATTTGACCTACATTCATACGAGAAGGAACTCCTAATGGATTTAATACTATATCAACTGGTACTCCTTCATGATCATACGGCATATCTTCTACTGGGTTAATTTTTGATACCACGCCCTTATTTCCATGACGTCCGGCCATTTTATCTCCCGGTTGTATTTTTCTTTTTACAGCAAGGTATATTTTGACTATTTTTAAAATTCCAGGAGCTAATTCGTCACCTTGGATAATTTTTCTATTTTGTTCTTTTGTTTTCTTTTTGAGTGTTTTTTTTAATTTTTTATATTGTTGTTTCAATGGATGAATTTTGTTTTTTATTTTTATAGAAGGATATACATTATTCTGAAAGTATTGGTCTAAAGAATGATTTTTAAAATTGTGCGGAGGGGCGTTCGATGATGTTAATATTTTATTTATACGCATAAAAATATTTAATTCAAAAATTTTAAATTCTTCCATTAAGTTTTTTTTAGCTTGTACTAATAACATTTCTTCTATTTCTAATGTTCGCTTGTCTTTTTTAACGCCGTCTCTAGTAAATATTTGTACATCGATGACGGTTCCGTGCACTCCGTTAGGAACGCGCAGCGACGAATCTTTTACATCTGATGCTTTTTCCCCAAAGATAGCTCTTAATAGCTTTTCTTCAGGAGTTAGCTGTGTTTCCCCTTTTGGGGTTACTTTACCTACCAGTACATTTCCGCTTGAAACCTCTGCTCCTACATAGATGATTCCGGAATCATCTAATTTAGATAGCATTGATTCACCTACATTTGGTATATCGGCTGTTATTTCTTCTATCCCTAATTTTGTATCCCGACATATACAGGACAATTCTTGAATATGAATTGTAGTAAAGCGATCATCTCTCACCACTTGCTCTGAAATTAATATAGAATCCTCAAAGTTGTATCCGTTCCAAGGCATAAAAGCTACACGCATATTTTGACCTAATGCTAATTCACCTAGATCAGTAGACGGTCCGTCCGCTAAAACATCACCTTTTTTTATCAAGTTGTTTAATTGAACGCATGGAATCTGGTTAATGCAAGTATTTTGATTTGATCGGATATATTTTTTCAAGTGATAAATATCAATCCCTAATTGGTTTTCAAATATCTTACTATCGGTAATCTGAATAACTATTTTTTCTGCATCAACATACTGAACTATACCGTCTCTTTTAGCGATAATAGTAACTCCAGAATCTACGGCTACAGATCTTTCCATGCCAGTGCCTACTAATGGTTTTTCTGACCTAATCGTCGGTACCGCTTGTCTTTGCATATTTGCGCCCATTAAGGCTCTATTAGCATCATTATGTTCTAGAAACGGTATTAAAGAAGCGCCTACAGACACGATTTGCTGAGTCGACACATCCATGTAGTGAACTTTTTTTTTGTGAAATAAACCAAATTCTCCGTGGTGCCTACAGGTTACAAATTTTTTTGAGAATTGACCGTTTTTATTGATTTTTGTGTTTGCCTGGGCAATGATGTAATTGCCTTCTTCAATAGCAGATAGATATTTAATGTCTTTAGTAACTACAGTATTAATGATCTTTCTATACGGGGTTTCTAAAAAACCATATTTATTGGTTCTTGCGTATATAGATAATGAATTAATCAATCCTATGTTAGGTCCCTCAGGAGTTTCAACAGGACAAACACGACCATAGTGCGTGGGATGCACATCTCTAACTTCAAAACCAGCTCTTTCTCTAGTTAACCCACCAACTCCTAGCGCAGAAATTCTACGTTTATGCGTGATTTCTGCCAAAGGATTGTTTTGATCCATAAACTGAGATAATTGGCTAGAACCAAAAAACTCTTTTATTGCAGAAGAAATAGGCTTGGCATTAATAATGTCTTGAGGCATAAGAGAGTCTAATTCACTAAGTGATAATCTTTCTCGTACAGTGCGCTCTACTCGGATTAATCCAATTCTAAATTGATTTTCTACCATTTCACCTACTGATCGAACGCGACGGTTACCTAAATGATCTATGTCATCTATTTCGCCTTTTCCGTTTCTGATATTAATTAATTTTTTTATTACATCGACAATATCTTGCTTACTCAATGTTCCCGGACCACTCACTTCTTTACGTGTTAAAGATTTATTAAATTTCATTCGGCCGACAGGAGAAAGATCATATCTTTCGCTAGAAAAAAATAAATTATTAAATAAATTTTCTGCAGCTTCTTTGGTAGGAGGTTCACCCGGCCTCATCATTCTATATATTTCAATTAATGCTGTAATTCGATCTTTAGTATTATCTATTTTTAATGTATCAGATATGTATGATCCGTGATCAAGATCATTGGTAAATAAAATGGATATTCTGCCATGCTCCAATTTTTTTATTTTTTTAACATCTTCTTTGGTTAACCGTGTATTTGCAGCAATTAACACTTTTCCTGTTCTGGGATCAAAATAATTTTTGCTAATTATTTTTCCATAAATATATTCTTCCGGAATAGTAATAGAAGTTATATTTTTTTTTTTTAATTCCTTAATGTTCTGAGCTGTAACCCGACTTCCTTTCGTTATATAGACTTTTTTATCTTCAATAATATTGAATGGTATGATTTCACCATGTAATCGCTCAGGATTGAGGGCCATTGTAATATTTTTTTTTTTAATACAAATAGCGTCGTGTTTAAAGAAAGTATCAAGAATTTGTTCTGTATTAAAGTTTAAAGCATGTAAGATTACGGTAACTGGAATTTTTCTCCTACGATCTATTCGTATAAATAAGTGATCTTTAGGGTCAAACTCAAAATCAAGCCACGATCCTCTATATGGAATAATTCTGGCATTATATAGTATTTTTCCTGATGAATGAGTTTTTCCTTTATCGCTATCAAAAAAAACGCCAGGACTTCTATGTAACTGTGATACTACTACCCTTTCTGTTCCGTTGATAATGAATGTCCCGTTTTTTGTCATTAACGGCAATTCACCCATATATACTTCTTGTTCTTTTATGCATTTTACTATGGAATTATTTGAATCTTTTTCATAAATGACTAATTGTAACTTAACTCTTAAAGGGATTGAATAAGTTATACCGCGCGTGTGAGATTCTTGAACGTTAAAAGTTTTTTTACCTAAAATATATGATACATACTTCAATTCAGCGCTTCCGTTATAGCTGCGAATAGGAAACACTGATTGAAAAGCGGATTCTAATCCTTGATGATTATTTTTATTAGACTGAATAAATTGCTTAAATGAATTGATTTGAATAGATAGCAGGTAAGGAATATCTAATACTTGCGGTTGTTTTCCAAAATTTTTGCGGATACGTTTTTTTTCGGTGTGAGAGTAAACCATTAGCTCCTCAGCGTTTTTCATGACAAATAAATTATATTTTTTAAAATTTTTTTGAATCTTTATTCGGTATTCAAAATAAATGGTGAAAATTATTTTTAAATATATATGTAGCTATAAGAAACTGGTGATCTGATAATCACCAGTCACTAATATATTTGTATATATTAAGATAATTTTTTAAAAAATTATGTTTTATACAATCTCTGCGGTAGCTCCGGAATCTATCAGAGATTTTTTTAAGCTATCTGCATTTTCTTTGGTAAGATTTTCTTTAACAATTGTCGGCGCTGATTCTACGAGATCTTTAGATTCTTTCAATCCTAGCCCCGTAGTACTGCGTATTATTTTGATGATTGATATCTTGTTAGGTCCTATATTTGTTAGTTTAACAGTAAATGAAACTTGTTCTTCTTTTTCAGGTTCTTTATTAGTTTGTGTAGTATGTGTTGGTGCAACAGATGAAACATTAAATTTTTTTTCTATATCCGAAATTAGTTGCATAATTTCTTGTACTGACATTTCAGAAATGGCGTGTAGCATTTCTTCTTTAGTCATAGGCATAATGATTATTCCTAAAAAGTCAAAATATATATAAAAACAATTGATTAGTTATGCTAATTGTGCTTGAGTTGATATAAAGCGCGCAGTAACTTTCCTAAAGTTATTTCTTTTAATATCCAGATAAATTTGATTATAGCTTCTTGGTGCGTTGGTAGATCAGCAAGATCATGAATTTCGTCGAGATTAAGTAATCTTCTTTCATAGACGGCATTCTTTATTTGAAATTGATTATTTTGTTTATTAAATAATTTAAATAATCTACTTGCGCTACCGGGATGGTTCATAGAGAATGCAATTAATGTAGGTCCGCTTAATACTGGCTGCAAAGTATCAAAATGAGTGTTTTCTAGAGATTTTTTTAGTAATGTATTACGTATTATATGCATTTCTACATGGGATATTTTTGCTTTCTTGCGTAGAGTATTGATTTCATTTACGGTAATTCCAGATGGATTAGCTGTTACAACTGACAATGCTTTTTTTGCAACATGATGCATTTTTTTAATTATATCTTGTTTTTTAGTGCGAGTTAATGCCATTTTTTTATCCTAGTTATGATGATGTGTACCAATAATCATAAAATTATAGATTTTGTAGATTTTACAGGATAGAAGGCGGTTAAATTAGATAGATGATATTATTTACAATGGATTTTTTTTTTAAAAAATATTATACCAATATGCGATATATATTTTTTAAAGGTATTTATCTTGTTTATAAAGATAAATAATCAATATTTATTCCAGGACTCATTGTTGTTGATATATTAATATTTTTAAAATACATTCCCTTTAATTGAGCTGGTTTAGCTTGTTTAATGGAGTTATATAATATTAAAAAATTTTCATATAAATCATTATCAGAAAAGTTTATTTTTCCGAAATTGCTGTGAATAATACCGCTTTTATCGCTGCGATAAGTTATTTTCCCTCGCCTTGCTTCTTCTACAGATTGTTTTATGTTAGTAGACACGGTGCCGAATTTTGGGTTAGGCATAATACCTCTAGGTCCTAATATAGGTCCTAACTTTTTAACAATTTCCATAGTTTCTGGTGACGCAATAACAATATCAAATTTTATTGTTTGTTTGGTTATAATATCGGCTAGATTTTCTGTGCCTACAAAATCTGCTCCTGATGTTTGAGCAATTTTAACATTATCGCCAGTAGTAAAGACTGCAATTTTTATTTTTTTGCCTGTTCCATGTGGCAATAATATAGATCCCCTAATATTGTGTTCATGTTTTTTAGGGTTAATATTTAAAGAAAAGCTGGCATCTATACTTTCTATGAATTTAGCTGGTTGTAATTTTTTTAAAATTTTTATAGCATTTTTAATGTCATAGAATTTTTTTTTTATTTGATTTTGATTTAATTGCATTTTTCTAGATTTTTTTTTCACTTTTATTCCTTGGTTACTGTTATTCCCATAGATCGTGCAGTGCCTTCAATAGTTCTAGCGATTCTTTCAATATTGGATCCGGTCATATCAATCATTTTTTGTTTTGCAATATCATATATTTGATTTTTTGTGATGTTTCCAACAATTTCATGATTTGGTCTTTTAGATCCGGTTTTAATGCCTAGACATTTTTTTAATAATATAGCCGCAGGAGGGGTTTTGATAATAAAAGTAAAGGTTTTATCGGTATACACCGTAATGATAACAGGAGTAGGAACTCCTTTCTCTAAATGGGATGTTTGTGAATTAAAGCTTTTACAAAACTCCATTATATTTATTCCTTTTTGCCCTAAAGCTGGTCCGACCGGAGGACTTGGGTTAGCCATGCCAGACAGTACTTGTAACTTAATATAAGATTGAATGTTTTTGGTCATTATATTCCTTGATTTTTTGGTATATATAATTTTTTAATTGACAAGGGTGGTAATGCAAGAGTTTATTTTTCTGTAAAGCGCTATTAGTACTTTTCTACTTGCCGAAAATCTAGTTCAACAGGGGTAGAGCGTCCAAATATAGACACGGAAACTTTTAATCTATTTTTTTCATAATCGACGGTTTCTACAATACCGTTAAAATCTGAGAATGGACCATCTTTAACGCGTACATTTTCTCCTGGTTCAAACATTTTTTTAGGTCTAGGTTTATCTCCAATTTTTTTTAGTTTTTGTATAATAAAATTTATTTCACGATCGCTAATAGGAGTTGGTTTTTCGGATGAATTACCTATAAAACCTAAGACTTTAGGCAAGCTTCTAATTAAATGCCAGCTATTATTATTCATAATCATATGAATTAAAATATATCCTGGAAAAAATTTATAATCACTTTTTTTACGTTTACCTTTTCTTATTTCAATGACTTCTTCAGAAGGAACAATCACTTGTCCAAATATATCGTTCATTTTTTTTATTTTTTCATTATTTTGTATGGATTGAGCGACCTGATTTTCAAAACCTGAAAAAGCTTGAATAACATACCATTTTTTTTTATCTACACACAATTTTTATAGCCTCGATATAAGTATTTGAGATATTATATGCAGTATAATTCCGTCTAATATCCATAAAAATATAGTTGTTAATATTATTAAAAATAATACGATGCCAGTGGTTTTTGTTGTTTCTATGTAATTTGGCCAAATAATATTAGATAATTCTGATTTAATACTTTTTATATAGGATAGAGTGTTTTTGCCTATATTAGTTCGAAAAAATATATTTAATAATATTGTCCCAAATAAACAAAAAAATATGATTTTTTTGAGAATAGAAAGTTCTTTAATAAAAAAAAAATGAATTAATGTTATTGATAAACATATTGTAATTATGCAAAACCATTTTATTTGTTTTATATGATTCATATATGTAGTATATATATGCATAATTTTCGGTTCTCTGATAAAAGAAAAATTTTTAAAAGCTACTGATAAAGTTTGTTATTTTCTTTACTCTAAATTAGTTACGATCACTGTATCCCTAGATAACAAGCAAAATAGTTAAATCTTTTTAACGATATATTTAATAATATTAATAGATATACATTAGATTGTTTGAAATAATCAAGGAAGAAAGTATTGTTTAGAGTTTTTTAATGCTTGTTAAATAAGTGAAGTTAAATTATTTTTTTTCTAAGCGAATATAATTTAAAATATCTTTTTTGCTGATACCTAGATTTGAACTAGGGACCTCATCCATACCAAGGATGTGCTCTACCGAACTAAGCTATATCAGCAGTATAATTAGAATGATTAATGATAGATGTCTATTAGACATTTTTATACATTAAGCGGTCAGCGGGAATTGAACCCGCATCATCAGCTTGGAAGGCTGAGGTAATGTCCTTTATACGATGCCCGCAGTTGGTGGGAGAAGGATTCGAACCTTCGAAGTCAATGACGGCAGATTTACAGTCTGCTCCCTTTAACCACTCGGGAACCCCACCTCTTTTTTGCCGGCTACCGGAATTGAACTGGTGACCTACTGATTACAAGTCAGTTGCTCTACCTGCTGAGCTAAGCCGGCTTTTGTTCTATTATAGAGCCAATAATCAAGATAATTAAAAAAAATTGAATTAACTTTTTTTTGATTATTATTTTAATAAAATATATAATAATATATTATATTATATATATTTATAATATTAAAAGTCAACAAATTATTTTTTAACAATTATTGATTTCTTTAGAATAACATATTTTTTATGAAAATAAAATTTTTTTTAATGTTGATTGTTCTATTACGACAAGAGCTTATTTTTTATATAAACTGGATGTTTTATATAAATTAATAAAATTTTATTTTAAGTACAAAAGACTAATATATTTGTAGAAAATGAATTAGCTGATGATTTTAATAATATTAGTTTAGTGCTATAGTTTTCAGTTTTTTAATCTTTTAATAAATGTTATACTAATGAAAAATAGTTTTTTTTAAATAAATTCGTTAGTTATCAATACTATTTATATGAAGGTATTTTTTGCTTTATTATTTTTTTGTATTGAATTTTTATAGTTTTTTATTCACAAGTGTTTATAAATTTGTTTAGTATTTGTTTTTCAGTTACTTATCTCAGCTATTGAGCTTGTTTTTCATTTTTCTAAAATATTTGTTTTTATATTTGTATGATAACTAATATTATATTGTATATAATTTGGTTTCAAATAAAGATAACGAAAATAAAATATTACTTTAATTGTATAGACGAGTCATTACTAAATAGTTACAACATTATATGTTTTTTGATTTATCGCTAGGCTATATTTGGTAACTATATTTAGGATATATATATGGTAACAATAATTAATAATGATCACGGAATATATAATACTGAATCATATAATTTAAAAAATAAAATAAAAATTTCTTTTGAAGTTTTCCCGCCAAAAGATATTTTTTTAGAAAAAAAGTTATTTAATTCAGTTCAGGTATTAAATTCTTGTTATCCTGAATTTTTTTCAGTGACCAATAGCACTCATCCTGAAAATCGCTATAAAACATTTTCTGTCATTAAAAAAATACGTTCTTTAATTAATTCTCCAGTATGTGCTCACTTGACTTCTATTGGATTTGATGAAGTCACAATAAAAGAGATTGCTGCAAAGTATTGGAAATGCGGAGTTAAGAAAATTATTGCGTTAAGAGGAGACTTACCAAATCAGTATTCTAATAATATTATATATGCAGTAGACTTAATTAAGTTGTTAAAATCTGTCAATAATTTTGAAATATTAGTTGCAGCATATCCTGAAATACATCCGGAATCACGTAGTTTACAAGAAGATTTAATAAATTTAAAAAATAAAATTCACGTAGGTGCGAAAAAAGCTATTACTCAATTTTTCTTCAGTATTGATAAATTTCTTAGTTTTCGAGATTCGTGTTTAAGCTTTGGAATAGAGATAGACTTAATACCAGGTATATTACCTATATTAAATATTGATCAGTTAAAAAAATTTGCTGCTATGACTCGAGTTTATATTCCTCGGTGGATTTTTGATGCGTTTGAGAAAAATAAAAATGATCTTGAGCAATGTCAGAACTTAAGTGTAGGAATTGCTATGAACTTAATTATTAGTTTATATCGCCAAGGCGTGACATGTTTTCATTTATATACATTAAATCAGTCATACTTAAGTTTACAAATTTGTCAAAGACTAGGTTTAGTTTAATTTTTAGGTTCTGTCGCTATAATGTAAAATTTTTATTATTTTTAATAATCGCGCATGCATTATTTATTGTTTTTACTAAATATATATGCGTTATATGTTGTTTCTATTTTTTATATTCTTATCATCAAGGTTTGTATAACATATAGAAAAATTTTGAAGCAATATATTTGATATGTCTTTACTATTGATGTATTTCCAAATAAGGCTTTAATAATGGAAAGTTTATTGATTATTAAAATAGGCGGTATTTTATTAAATAATAATGATGCCGTAAAACGTTTATTTAAAGAACTCAGTCGCCATAAACGATTAACTAGACAAAAGGTTATATTTGTTAATGGTGCCGCTTCTTTTGGCCATGAGCTTTTTAATCGAGTTAACGGCTTGGATGCAGATAAAAATTTTTTATCAGTGACCCAACTAAATACTAAAAAGATTTTATATTCCGTTTTACCTAATTTAGTAAATATTCGTTTATTAGCTTGGTCTAGGAAATATAATATTTTTGGACAGGGGTGCTTATTATCAGATTTTTTTAGCAAATTAATTGATTCTTGTTTCGATATAGATATTACTAGATCTTTTTTAAAAAAAAATGAATTACCAATATTAAAATACTCAGAATTGATTAAAGCGTTGCTAAAAAAACATATTACCCCGTTCATATGTTCTTTGGGTATAGACACTAAAGGTAATATTTTTCATATTGACTCTGATATTGTTGCAGCAATATTGGCTATTATATTTAATTGTCGTCTAATTTTTTTAACGGATGTGAGCGCTGTATTAAATAATAAAGGTCAATGTATTAAAACTATCTCTAGCAAACAAATCAATAATCTAATTTGTTCTGGGGTAGTTTCAAACGGCATGATTACTAAAGTACAGGCTGCGTCCGTAGTTTTAAGATTACTAAAAAAATCGGTTGAAATTGCTAGTTGGCATAATATAAATAATATAGCAGATTTATTTCAAGGCAAATCATCTGGCACGAGAGTTATAGAATAAAATAAAAAGGTATATAAAAAAATTTAATGAAAAGTAAAAATGTAAAGAACTCAGTTGTTTTAGCTTATTCCGGCGGTTTAGATACTTCAGCTATTATACCGTGGATTAAAGAGAATTATCAACTTAATGTAGTAGCTTTTGTAGCTGATATAGGTCAATCTCGCAAAGATCTGAAAAATATTAAAGAAAAAGCTATTTCTTCTGGAGCTTCTGATTGCTACATTGCTGACTTAAGGGATTCTTTTGTAAAAAATTACGTGTTTCCTATGCTAAAAGTAGGAGCTATATATGAAGGGCGTTATTTGTTAGGAACAGCTATTGCAAGGCCTTTAATAGCTAAGGCTCAGGTAGATTTTGCTCATACAATCCATGCTATCGGATTAAGCCATGGAGCGACAGGGAAAGGAAATGATCAAGTTCGTTTTGAATGCGCATATTCTGCTTTAGATCCTTCTTTGCTGGTTATTGCTCCCTGGAGGGAATGGAGGTTTCGGTCTAGAGAAGATCTATTGGAGTATCTAAAGAAGAAAAATATTGTTACCAGTGTTACTAAAGAAAAAATTTATAGTCGAGATGAAAATATATTTCATGTTTCAACAGAAGGAGGGGTTTTAGAAGATACCTGGCGCGCCCCCGAAAATCATTGTTGGGTATGGACAAACAGCCCTCATGAAGCTCCTAATGAGTCAGAAAAAATACACTTATATATTGAAAAAGGTTGTGTTATAGAAATTAATCATAAACCGGTTAGTCCCTATACATGCCTGAAGCAGTTAAATAAAATAGGTAGAAGGCACGCTATTGGACGCATTGATATTGTAGAAAACCGTTTAGTAGGTATGAAATCAAGAGGTTGCTATGAAACTCCAGGAGGGACAATTATATACCAGGCTTTAAGGGCGTTAGAGCAGTTAATACTTGATCGAGAAAGCATGTATTGGAAAAATAAAATTGCATTAGATATGTCGTCTGTAATATATGATGGTAAATGGTTTACTCCTGTACGTAAGTCTCTTCAAGCGGCCTCTGATGTATTATCTGCTGATATTTCAGGAGAAGTGGTTGTAGAGGTATATAAAGGGTCAGTAAATATTTTACAAAAAAGATCGCCAAATGCATTATATTCAGAAGAATACGCGACCTTTAGTAAAGACAATGTATATAGTCAAACAGATGCTCATGGTTTTATTCGTTTATTTTCTTTATCGTCACGTATTCGCGCATTAAAAAGCAAAAAATAACAACATATACAAGAAGTATTTATTCGTGATTTTTTGAGGTAATCATATGTCTCTTTGGGGTGGAAGATTTACTAAAGCATCTAATGTACAATTTAAAAAATTTAATAATTCGTTAAGTATAGATTATCGGTTGTTGAAAGATGATATTAAATCCTCAATCGCATGGTCAAAAATATTAGTGACTTCTAATATATTAACTCATCAGGAGCAAGAGTTAATAGAAAAAACGCTGCGCTGGATTCTAAAAAAATATATTAATGATTTCAGTCAAATAATATCTTCAGAAGAAGAGGATATTCATAGTTGGATAGAAACGGTTTTGATTAAACAATTAGGTGATGTAGGAAAAAAATTATATACCGGAAGAAGCCGTAATGATCAAATTGCGACTGATTTAAAGTTATGGTGTAAAAGAAAATCTATCAAAATTCATAAAAAAATTGTTGATCTTCAGAGTAATTTTTTAAATATCGCTTATTTGTATAAAGACGCCGTTATTCCAGGGTATACTCATTTACAAAAAGCTCAGCCCATTACATTCTCATATTGGTGTTTAGCTTATATTGAAATGCTGGAAAGAGATCGATTACGTATATTAGAAGCACAAAAACGTTTAAATAGCTCCCCTTTGGGATCAGGGGCGATTGCAGGTACGTCTTGGGATGTTGACAGACAAAAATTAGCATCAATGATGGGATTTGCAAAACCTACCGAAAATGCATTAGACAGCGTATCTGATCGGGATTTTATTATTGACCTCTTGTATGCAGCATCAGCTAGTATGATGCATTTGTCTAGATTTTCTGAAGATTTAATTTTTTATAATTCCGGAGAGGCAAATTTTATCGAATTATCAGACTCGATCACTTCCGGGTCTTCATTAATGCCTCAAAAGAAAAATCCAGATATTTTAGAGTTGATTCGCGGGAAATGCAGCGGTGTATATGGTACATTATTTGCTATGTTAACTTTATTAAAAGGTTTACCTTTATCTTATAATAAAGATTTTCAAGAAGATAAAAAACATTTATTTCACGGGGTCGATAATTGGATTGCGTGTCTAGAGATGAGTAGTATAGTATTAAGTAATATGAAACTAAATAAGTTACGCAGCAGGCAATTAGCTCAAGAAGGCTACAGTAACGCTACTGAACTAGCGGATTACTTGGTAACTAAAGGGATATCATTTAGGGATTCTCATCATATTGTAGGCAGAGTTGTAATGGAAGCGATTAGTCGCAATAAATATATAGAGCAATTAGATTTGTCTGATTTACAAAAATATTGTTCTCTTATTAATCAGGATGTATATCAGTGTCTAACATTGGACTCTTGTCTAGAAAAGAGAAACGTTATTGGAGGAGTTTCTTGTTTACAGGTTAATAAGGCGTTAAATACCGTAAAAAATCGTTTACGTGATTTATATTCATAAAAATATATTGGGTATAATTATATTGCGTGGTAATAGTATTTTATCAATCACGCGATATTTTTTATATCGCGTGATATTTTAAATTTAAATACATGTCTAGCACAGAAGATGTTTTTTATGAAAAATACAATCTATTTATTTATACGAGAGCTGTAAAAATCTAGTATTATTTATCATTTAATGTTCTGAAAAGTTACATAGATAAAAATTTTTAATTTTTTTATATAATGAATGTTTTATTAATGCCCTCAATAGTAGAGTTATTTTTCTTTTTTGTGCATTACGGTTAATTAGTAGATTAAATTTTTATTTAAAAAATAAATATTTTTTATATGTATGATACGATTCAGGTTGAAAATATTTTTTTATTAAAAAAATTTGTTAAATATATGTCATGCCTATTTAAATATTTAGTTCTTGAAAGAAAATTTAATTTTTGGTATAGGTTGTACGATGGATATTAATACGTTTTAGTGTGGTGCTTATTTGTAAAGCATTCGTTGGTAACGATTTTAGGGATTTATTATTTTTTTTATTAGTTATTATTCATCAGCTTTAGCTATTACTTCTTGTTACGAGTTGTCTAAGAATCCTTTTAATATCTCTGAACGACTCGGGTGACGTAGTTTTCGTAATGCTTTAGCTTCAATTTGACGTATTCTTTCACGAGTCACATCAAATTGTTTTCCGACTTCCTCTAAAGTATGATCAGTATTCATATCAATTCCAAACCTCATCCGTAGTACTTTTGCCTCTCTTTCTGTTAAACTAGCGAGCACATTATTGGTTATGGCTTTTAGGCTCTCTGAAGTAGCTGATTCTAATGGCAATTCTAAGTTTGTGTCTTCGATAAAATCGCCCAGATGCGCGTCATTATCTTCTCCAACCGGGGTTTCCATGGAAATTGGTTCTTTGGCAATTTTTAATACTTTTCTAATCTTTTCTTCCGGGATTAACATTTTTTCTGATAGTTCTTCTGGAGTAGGCTCTCTTCCTATTTCTTGCAGCATCTGTCTAGATATTCTATTTAGTTTATTAATCGTTTCAATCATATGAACAGGAATTCGTATGGTCCGAGCTTGATCAGCTATTGATCTAGTAATGGCTTGACGTATCCACCAGGTAGCATAAGTAGAGAACTTATATCCTCGTCGATACTCGAACTTATCAACAGCTTTCATTAACCCAATATTACCTTCTTGGATTAAGTCTAAAAACTGTAATCCGCGGTTAGTATATTTTTTTGCGATTGATATCACCAACCTTAAATTAGCTTCTACCATTTCTTTTTTTGCACGCTTAGCTCTTTCTTCTCCTAAAGAAATGCGTCGATTGATAGCTTTGATTTGCTGGATTGTTAATCCTGTTTTTTTTTCAAGAGCTCGTAAATTTTTCATACCGTTTGATATATTTTTTTTTGATTTATCTATTTTTTCAGACCAAAGTTTTTTTTTTTTAATCACTAAAAAAAATTGTTTTTGATTTATTTCGTTGCCTTGAAAGATCTTTAAAAAAATTTTTTTAGGTACTTTACATGTCTCTACACATAAGCTCATGACGCGTCGTTCTTGTAGCCTTACTTTGTGGATGATTTTTCTCATATTTGATACTAGATACTTAAATTGTTTCGGAGCTAGTCGAAATTGTTTGAATATTTCTGATAATTCATGGATGGCTTGTATGGATTTAATATGATCTCTTTTTTTAGTACGTAGAGTGTGATGTGTAATATAATATTGTTTTTTTAATGCTTCAAATTTCCTTTTAGCTAACTCGGGGTCAATGGAATGATAATCGTCTACGGATGTTTCTGTTTGATTTAAGTTTAATGGGTTTTCTGTGTTGCTGTCATCGGATATATTGAGAAATATTTCTTCTTCTAAATGAGGTAATTTTTTTTCTAGATCGGAATCTATAAAACCAATAATTAATTCTGATAATCTTATTTCTCCTAATTGAACGCGATCATATTGCTCTATTAGATACAAGATTGTCTCAGGGTATTCGGACACTGAGCTTTGTACCAGGCTAATGCCTGCCTCAATTCTTTTAGCTATTTTTATTTCCCCCTCTCGAGTTAGCAGCTCTACTGATCCCATCTCCCGCATATACATTCTTACTGGATCCGTGGTTCTACCTAATTCAGTTTCTACGTGAGATAAAACCTGACTCGCCGCTTCTACTGTATCTTCCTCTGTGTCTGCAGGGACTTCATTGATAATTAGTTCTTCTACCTCTCTTGCTTCTTCTACAACTTGAATACCTAAACTTTTTATCATTTGTATGATTTTTTTAATTTGATCAGAACCAACAAATTTTCCAGGTAAGTGATCGTGTACTTCCGAGTATGTTAAATACCCCTTTTCTTTTCCGTGAGAGACAAGTAATTTTAACTGCGATTTGTTTTTTTTTTTCATAAAACGATATCCGTTGATATTTAATTAATTTGCTTTTTAAAAAAAAATACTATATTTTAAAATTATAGTATGTTTAAAGAGAATTATATAAATATTTTTTTAAATCAAGTTGCTGTTTATTTTATTAGACAAGCATTTACCTGGATGAAGAAGTCGTATGTGCTTTTAGACTTGCAGGGATTAAATATTTTTATGTTTCATTAATTTTTTATTAATATTCCATAATTTTTTTTTTTCTACTAGTAGTAATCCGTTTTTTTTTTCTAAATCTATTAGTGCTTGATATTGATTTTCTAAATGTTGTATTTTTAGATTATTTACCAGCTCCTTAAATATGTGATTTACTTCACATTGCGAAATCATATGATCCCAGGTACTCAAATAGTTAAATATTTTTTCCCATCTAGTATGTCTATAAAACTCAATCAAATGTCCTGTTTTTAAAATTTTTTTTTGAATAATTAACTGTATTAATTCAAGAAAAATTGTTTTTCCTATAACGTTAAGTTTTTTTATTTTATCAATATCTTTAATTTTTTGAGCTAATTCCGGGTTTTGTATTATTAAACTCACTAATAGTCTCATAGTAGTAATTTTAATTGGTTTGCTTTTATTAAGGCTCGGTGTATTTGGAGTTATAGAAAGAAGTTCATGTAATTGATATTTGTCAGAGATACCAATTTTTTTGCCGAGCATATTTCTTAAATAAATTTGTATTATTTTGTTAGGAATTTTTTTTATTAAAGGAACAGCAAGATTACTAAGTTTAATGCAACCCTGAATAGTATTTAAGTTTATTTTATCAGAAATCATAGCGAATAAAAACGAATATAATGATTCAGCTGATTTAATTCTTTTTTTAAATTTATCTCGACCTTCTTTAACTAATAAGCTACTTGGATCTTCATTTTTGGGCAGCAAGATAAAGTGGATCGTTTGATAGTCATATAAAAAGGATAGAGATAAATTTAGTGCAATCCAGTTTGCTTTTTTTCCAGCGTCATCACCATCAAAACAAAATATGATTTGTTGACTGGTTTGAAATAATTGTTTTATTTGGTTTTTAGTTACCGTGCTTCCTAATACTGCAACTGAATTATTTATATTAAACTGGGCTAATGTAATGACGTCTAAATATCCCTCGACTACCAGTATTTGTTTGGGCTTAGGGTTTTTACAATATAGTTCATATATGCCATACAGGTTATTTTTTTTATGAAAAGTAATTGTTTCGGATGAATTTATATATTTAGGATATATTTGTTTGTTAAAAGCCCTGCCTCCAAATCCTAAGGTTTTTCCATACTTGTCTCTAATGGGAAAAATAATTCTTTCTTTGAATAGATCGTACGGTGTTTTATGTGTGCGCGTAACGCTCACGCCGCAATCTATTATGACTGATTGATTTTTGCTTTTTTTTTGAATATAATTTGTAATTTGGTAGTGATCTGACGTCGCAAACCCTAAAGAAAACTTTTTCATTATTTTTTTTTTAATACCGCGTTGTCTGAGGTATTGATATGCTGCGTTTGGTTTAACAAATAAGTTTTTTTTATAAATTTTTTTTATTTCATTCAAAATAAGATAAATATTTTTTTTATAAATATATTTTTTTTCTAATTCGCGGTCATTATTATTTTTTAGTACTTTTATTCCATGTAATTCTGCTAGTGTAGTAATGCTTTTTATAAAGTTTAATTTTTCGTATTTCATCAAGAAGTCTATGGAATTTCCATGTATTTGGCATCCAAAGCAATAAAAAAATTGTTTTTCTGAGCTTACTATAAACGAAGGTGTTTTTTCTTGATGAAACGGGCATAATGCTTTATGGTTATTACCGGTTTTGTGTAAGGTAATATAACTGCTAATTAGTTCAACTATATCGGTTCTCTCTATTAGCTCATGAATAAAGTTTTGAGGAATTTTTTTATACATTTTTTTTAATTATCATATATTTTTAATCTGTTGACCGCTATTATTATGAAAAATATACGGTCTCAGTATTTTAGAATATAGGAACTGTTATTTATTAGTACATGCGTATGCGTTTTGATGTTTCGCGCGCTAGTTTTTTTGATAATCTCTTTATCGCAGAAGCTTTGGCTCTTTTTCGTTCTGTAGTAGGTTTTTCATAAAATTCTCTTCTTCTTATTTCTGATAGTATACCAGCTTTTTCACAGGATCGCTTGAATCGTCTTAACGCTACATCGAAGGGTTCGTTGTCTCTAATTTTAATTATCGGCATAGTGTTTTCCATGAGAAGTATATTTTTTTAAATTATTGTTTTATATGTTAAGATAACCATATAAATGTTAGTATATAGTGTATATAGGTTATTTTTATCTTTTTTATGAGTATAAAAGTTTTTATTTTTATAATTATATCATATTTAGATCAGATAAATTATGAGTTCAATGGTCGCTATTAAATAAATTTTTATTATACTAATCTTATTTGCGGAATAGTTATGCGTATATTGGGTATAGAAACATCTTGCGACGATACTTCAGTAGCTATTTATGACGAACAACGTGGATTGGTTTTTCATTCAACCTTACATCAAAATCACGTTCACGCCAAGTTTAAGGGAATAGTCCCTGAATTAGCGGCTCGATCTCATTTAAATCAATTATTATTTTTGATTAAAAAAATTTTTCTTAAATATCCCTTGAAACAAAATACTAATGTTAACAACAATGGTTTTCATGCCATCGCATACACTATTGGGCCGGGTCTTGCTAGTTCATTGTTAGTAGGAGCGACAATAGCTGGATCAATATCTTTAGCGCTGAATATTCCGTGTATTTTTATCAATCACCTGGAAGGACACTTATTATCTGTAATGCTATCTTCTTTAGAAGATCCTTTTCCTTGTTTGGTTTTATTGGTTTCGGGAGCGAATACGCAATTAATTTGTGCGCAGAGTTTGGGTCAATATATAATTTTAGGAAATACCCGTGATGATTCTGCAGGCAATGTATTTGATTACACGGCAAAATTACTAGATTTAGGGTTTCCTGGTGGAAAAAAGTTATCAGATTTAGCTCAAAATGGTCAATCTAGAAAATATATTTTTCCCCGCCCGATGACTAAATATGCTAGTTTAAATTTCAGTTTTTCTGGATTAAAAACGCATGTAAGGAAAATAATTTTAAATAGTTCAAAATCTTTACAGGAAAAATCAAATATAGCGAGGTCTCTTGAAGAAGCAATAGTCGAGACATTAATTGTCAAATGTGAATTAGCTATTCAGAAAACCAACTTAAAAAATTTTTTAGTTTGCGGAGGAGTAAGTGCTAATCACTTGTTGAGAAAAAGAATAAAAAATTTAATTCAATCTTATGGGGGGAAGTGTTTTTTTCCTAAAAAAAAATTTTGTACTGATAATGCGGCAATGATTGCCTATACAGGCTTTTTAAAGTATAAATCAGGGGTTTTTTGTCGTCACCCTACTATTGTCGTGAATCCTAATTTGTTGATTAATGAAACAATAATTTAATTTTTTATTTTTTTTAGCGCAGATTGGATTATATATACAGATATTATATAGTATAATTAAAAAAACAAGATTTGCTTCTTGATGAAAAACTATTAATTCCTTATGCTCATATTCATGATCTTTTGTGATGAGGTTTCTGTTACATACACGAATATTTCTTTTATTTTTTATTTAAAATGGATGCGGTTTTGAAAATTTACTTGGTAGGGGGTTATATACGAGATCGTTTATTAGGTTTTCCAGCAAATGATCGCGACTGGGTTGTTGTTGGTTCTACCCCTAAAAAAATGTTACAACAAAAATATCAGCAGGTAGGTCGAGATTTTCCTGTTTTTATACATCCGGTTACGCATGAAGAATATGCTTTAGCTAGAACAGAAAAAAAAAGCGGAGTAGGATATTCGGGTTTTTTATTTAATTTTTCTCCTAAGATTACTTTAAAGGAAGATTTAATTAGGCGGGATTTAACTATAAATGCTATTGCCCAAGATGAAAATGGTAAAATTATTGATTTATTTAATGGTCAACAAGATTTAAAAAACAGAGTCTTACGACATATTTCGGATTCTTTTAAAGAAGATCCGTTAAGAGTCTTAAGGGTTGCTCGGTTTGCGGCTGCTTTATCGAATCTAGGTTTTTATATTGCTCATAAAACATTATGCTTGATGAAAAAGATATGCAATAGTGGAGAGTTATTATATTTAACTCCTGAAAGGGTGTGGAGGGAAACTTGTAAAGGTTTAAGTGTTTCTCGTCCTCATGTATATTTCCAGGTATTACATCGCTGTAATGCTTTAATATATTTATTCCCAGAAATAAATTTTTTTATAAATAACTGTTATATATTTAATTATAATGCCCGACGCCTTTCTATTATAAAATACAGCTTTATGGAGTTGTCTAGAATTTCCAAGTTTACTAGCAATATACATATAAGGTTATCTTATTTTTTACAGTTTTTTAGCCATATTTATTATATTTCAATATTTAAGATACAGAATACTTTTTTTGATGATAAACCGGTTTGTTTTTTACGAAGTTTATTAAAAAGATTAAGGGCTCCATTAGAAACACAGAGATTATCATTTGCTCTATGTGGCTTTCATAATTTTTTACAAACTATTGAACATCAAAGCTCGGAGTTAATAATTAATTTTTTTAATATTATTGATGTTTGGCGAAATCCAAAGAGAGTAGATCAATTAAAGTATTTAAATTTTTATTCAATCGGAGTTTATAAAAAAATCAAGAATCATATTTTATTAGGTCGATTATTGCAGTCTATGTTTTTTATTGTAAAGGATGTATCTATTCATTCATTTAAAGTCAAAAATGCTTTTCAGGGTATCAAAATAAGAAACGAGTTATATCGTTTGAGAGTGAAACTTTTAAAGCAATGGAGAAAAAGGTAAAACATATACTCTTTGATAGTTTATAGGGTTAATATATAGAAAAATTTTTCATAATTATTATGTTTTATTGTTTTTATTACTGTTTAATGGTAAGGTTTTTTAAAAATAATTCTCTTTTTTAGAAGCCAATAAGCTTATTATTTTTTTTATTGCTTTTATCTGTATATAAATAGCGTTTCTTAAAAATTCATCTTATATTTACATTAAATATTATGAACAAAAGTTCATTACAAAATATATGTAAATATTTTTTTTATATAATTCAATATTAAGAGTTTGTATATTTTCTTGCAATATATTTTTATAAAAGAATATTATCAGAGTATAAGATGTTAGGTAGTTTTTTAAAAGGTATTTTCAAAGAACTGAAGCAAGGTATTGATGAGAAAAAGTAACAAAGAGCTTATTAAGAGAATTAATAATAATTTTATAACGACTGAAGTGTTTTTTAATACAGTTTAAGTTATCGGTGCGAAAAACGCATGATATTTTTCTAAATATTTTTTATTTGATATTTTTTCTAAACAGTTTCATTTTATGTACAAGTAATGCACTCTATTTTTTGGATAATTAAAAATAAAATAATTATTTATTGTTTTTTAAATTATTTTTTATAGGTTTTTGATGAAATCAATTTATGATAAAATTATAAAATTACGATCGCAGATACGGTACCACAATTATATGTATTATACACTCGATTCTCCGATTATTTCAGATCTGATGTATGATAAGATATATCATCGATTAGTTCAATTGGAACAGAAATATAAAGAAATTAATTCTTTAAATTTGCCACAATCATTAGAAACAGAAATTGGTAGCAAAAAATTATATATTTTTTCTGAACATAAACATAGAAAGCCTATGCTTTCTTTAGAAAGTTCAAATAAAATTCCCCATTTAATACTTTTTGATAAACGAATAAAAAAACGATTGAATAACATTCAGAATATTGAATATTATTGTGATTTCAAGTTTGATGGATTGGCCGTTAATTTATTTTATGAACAGGGCCATTTAGTATCTGCAGCTACCAGAGGCGATGGGTATGTGGGAGAAGATATTACAAAAAATATTTTTGCAATTCCTTCCATACCCAGAAAAATTGTCGGAAGTAATATTCCTAAGAGACTAGAGGTACGTGGAGAAGTATTTATGAGAAAATCTGATTTTGGTTTCTTAAACCAGTCTCGTGTATTAAGTGGTCAAAAAGTTTTTTCGAATCCCCGCAATGCCGCTGCAGGCTCTTTGCGACAACTCAATCCAGAAGTTACTAAAAAAAGAAAATTGATGTTTTTTACATATGGGTATGGATTATTTCGTACCGATATACAACTTGACAGTCATTACGATAGGTTAACTAAATTACAACAATGGGGTTTTCCAATACACAAGCAATATATACGGTGTAATCAAATTAAGGATATTTTAAATTTTTATCATCGCGCATGCATTAATAGGTCAAAATTAGATTTTGAAATTGATGGCATTGTCGTCAAAGTCGATTCGATTTTATTGCAGGAATATTTAGGCTGTGTAGAAAAATATCCCCGATGGGCTATAGCTTTAAAATTTACAGCTATGGATGTAGAAACAAAAATTATTAACATTTCTTTTCAGATTGGCAGAACAGGTGTTATTACCCCGATAGCTCATTTTTTACCTATTAGAATTTCTGGTGTAAAGGTTCGTAAAGCTTCTTTGCATAACATGGGTATGATAGAAAAACTAGATATATATATTAACGATTACGTGAATGTATACCGCGCAGGAGACGTTATTCCTAAGATTAGAAATATTTTAGTTCATAAGAGAAATTCGTCAGCTCAAAAAATTAATTTTCCGTCCAGGTGTCTATCTTGCAGAACCCCTCTAGTACGCCTTAATGACCCCGTATCTTATTTTTGTCCGTCCAGCTTCTCATGCCCCGAACAGAATTTCAGGCGATTAATTTATTTTGCTTCTAAACGCGGAATTAATATTACTGGTTTAGGTAAAAAAAATATTATTAAATTAATTAATCATGGTTGTTTATCTACTCCAGTAGATTTTTTTACTTTAACTATAAACACGTTAACGCTAATACCAGGAATAGGTTCTAAATTATCAAAAAAAATTATTCATAATATTTCTTGCTCTAAAAACGTATCATTAGATAAATTTATTTGTTCGTTGGGTATTTTAAATGTAGGCGCATCTATTTCGAAGCGTCTAGCAAATCATTATCAGTTAGTTGAAAGTTTTTTGAAAACTAATTATCACGATTTATCTATAATTAGCGGAGTTGGCCCAAATATTGCGAATTCAATAATAAATTTTATAGAAAACAAAAATAACAAAAATATTATTTTTCAATTAATTGGGATATTAAAGATTTTTTATATACCTAGATGAGGTAAAAGAATATGCTGAATGAAGTATGCTGACATAGTTTTTATAGTTTTTGGGTCGTGCAGGATTTGAACCTGCGACCAATTGATTAAAAGTCAACTGCTCTACCGGCTGAGCTAACGACCCGATGGAATATATATTTCTGGTAGGTGATGACGGATTTGAACCGCCGACCCTCTCCGTGTAAAGGAGACGCTCTGCCACCTGAGCTAATCACCCTTTTAATCTCATGTTATATTATATGATTAGACGGACTATCCGTCAATACATATTTAATACATAATCGCTCCTTCAGTTAAAAATATATAAATATTCGATTATGAGGGTTTTTACAGTTTTAATAATATTAATTTTTTTAAACCGAGAGCGTGCATATGAAAGTTAAAACAAGATTTTCTCCTAGTCCGACAGGTTTTTTACATATAGGCGGTGTACGAACCGCTTTATATTCATGGTTATTTGCTCGTCAAAATAGCGGGTCATTTATTTTACGTATTGAAGATACAGATGATAAACGAGTCAATAAAGATTCTGTTCATGATATTTTATCCGGATTAAAAAATTTAGAATTATTATGGGATGAGGGGCCTTTTTATCAGAGCCACCGATTAAAAATATATCAAGATATGATTAAATATTTATTAAGAAAAGGTAAAGCATATAAATGTTATTGTTCTCCAGAGCGTCTAGAGTTATTGAGAAATCGTCAAATATTAAAAAAAGAAAAACCTAAATATGACCAAAAATGTCGTAATTGTCATTTTTCTTTTAAAAAATCTAATGTGCCGTACGTGATCCGTTTTAAAAATCCTAACACAGGTTTTGTAGAGTTTATTGATCAAGTGAGAGGAAGTGTATGTGTTCAAAATAAAGAATTAGATGATTTAATTCTTCAGCGATCTAATGGAATGCCCACTTATAATTTCTGTGTAATTGTCGATGACTGGCAAATGAATATCACTCATGTTATCCGAGGAGAGGATCATATTAATAATACCTCTAGACAGATTAATTTACTAAGAGCATTGGATGCCCCAATTCCTATTTATGCGCATGCATCAATGATTTTAGATGCTCGGGGGAAAAAATTATCTAAACGAAATCATGTAATGAGCGTTACAAAATATTTTCAAGAAGGGTTTATTCCAGAGGCAATATTAAATTATATTTTACGGCTAGGCTGGTCTTATAAGGATAAAGAAATTTTTTCTATTGCAGAAATGATAGAATTATTTGATTTAAAATCTATTAATAGGGCTCCTAGCGTTATTAATGAAAAAAAATTATTGTGGTTAAATCATCATTATTTAAAAATCTTACCAATTGAGAAGGTAAACTCTTATTTTGATTTATACTTGATGCGTAAGAATATTATTTTAGACAAGACAATAGATACGAAGAGTTTATTAAAAAATTTTTTGTTTCATCATAACACTTTTGAGGAATTTTTACGATTAAATTATTATTTTTATACAGATATATATCCAGATGATGTCAAAGATATTCAGTTATATGTTAGTGTAATGAACATAAAGATTTTAACTTACTTGTATAAGCAATTTTTTTTATTAAAAATATGGGACACAAACAATATTTCATTAGCAATAAAACAATCTGCATTAAAGTTTAATTTATTATTTAAAGACATGGCAATTTTGCTGAGAATTAGTATAACTGGACAAAAAAATACCCCTAACATTTCTTCTATAGTTTTTTATATAGGAAAGCGCCTAGTCTTATCTCGTATTAATAATTGTATTAGGTATATGAAGCATAAGCTTTCAGTTTAAATATATACATCATTATCAATAATAATGATGTATATTTAATCTTGTTAATGCAAATCAATGTATTGTTAATCTGCGATTAGTTATATGAAATTTTTATAAAATATTTTTAAATGTATTTTTGAGGTATGCGATGAAACAATTTTTTTATTTACTATTTGGTAATATTAAAGAAAACATTATATATTTATATTCATAATTTCTTGAAATATTTGAACTATTTTTTCTTGTACTTGTTGCAGCATTACGAATTGGTGGGTTTGGTTTATTTTTTTTGTTGATGGATTTTGTTTAACATTAAGGTGATTATCTTTTTTTATTTTAGTTGGAATTATTGGTGTTTCTTGTAATGTTTTGTTCAGTATTTTAAAAAAATTATTATTTTTCTGTTGATTGTTTCTTTGAACAGAATGCATCCATTTTATTGGTGAGCCGTGTGTACTATTTATTTTCATAGTTTTATTCCTTTTATCGGAAGATAAATTACATAATATATATTTTATATTATTATATAAATATAGTATATATTAAGACATACTTATATATTTCTAGGCACTACTATGTTTCTATTTTCATAGAGCTTTGTTATTCATTAATTGAATATCGCATTACAATTTTTAGGATAAAATTATGGATTTTTTTAAAATATTAATTATGAAAATTAAGTGCGCGCGGAATTTTTTTATATCTGTTGTATCGCATCGATTAAAATACGTTCTTTTAATCACCTTTATTCTCCTCTCTTCTATCTTTTCTCTTATGTCATGGTCTAGAAAAGTTGATTATGTAGTTTTATATGATTATTTATCGGATGCAGATAGTGCATGGGTAATTTCAAAATTAAAAGATATGCATATTTCTTATAAGTTTCATAACTCTACTCGGACTTTATTAGTTCCAAGAGAAAAATTTGATGAATTGCGACTTTCTTTGATTAGTAATAATAATATTTTGGAAAAAAATAATGGTTTTGATTTATTGGATAAAGAAAAATGGGGTTTGAGTCCATTTCGAGAGCATATTAATTATTATAGAGGACTGGAAGGAGAGCTGTCAAAGACACTAGAGCGTATTTTTCCTGTTCAGCGCGCGCGGATACATTTAGTATGCAAGAAAGATACTGATTTTTTTCACAATACTGATGCTTCTTCTGCTTCTATTGTTGTAACTTTATTTCCTAACACGCAATTACAGCAAGAACAAGTAGATGCTATTATTTTATTGATATCTAGTAGCGTACCGCATTTATCAGCTGAGAATATTGTTTTAGTTGATCAATTTGGACATATTTTAAATAAATTAGATTTAAATCAGATTCAATTTTTTAAAAATCACCCGCATAAACAAATTTATGCTTTAGAAGAGTATTATATTAATCGAATTAATAAAATTTTAGCTCCAGTTTATGGAATAAAAAATTTTATCGTCAATGTTTCTGCAGCTGTGCATTCGCATCACATAAATACTAAAAATGCTAATATAGAAAATTCCGATGCAAAAGTTTTTTTAGAGCATTTAAGCAAGCATAAACTACAATCTTTTTTGTTTCATAATAGTTTTATTAAGTTTTTTGATTTAGTAAAAAAATCTTTTTTACATTTTTTAACGCGTTTTTTTGGCATCGATCTAATTGAAAATAAGATAGTAAAGTATTTCAGTGCTAAGGATAATAGCGCATATAGCAAACAAATAATGTCTGTAAAGTATTCTCATTTACTAAATTTTAGTTCTTTTGTTGGAGAAGATAAAAAAACCTTGAAAGAAGCTGAATTAGCACATACGGATGATATTATTTTTTCTTCAGGTTTTAAAAGAGCTGATATTAAGAATTTAACTGTTACAATATTAATTAATTATAAACGAGATAATTTAGGTAAATTGATCCCTTTATCTACTCAAGAGTTGTTAACTATAAAAAAATTAGTCGCGTCTGTTATCGGTTTTTCGAAAGCAAGAGGTGATTGTATCAATGTGACTAATTATATGTTTTCTAGTGTAGTTAGTGCTCCTCATTCTTTCATGTTCCAAAAAAATGACAATCGCTGTATATATTACATACTAGGATTTTTTTTGTTTTTTGGAATGAGTATATTATTTTTTCTTGTGCGATATCAGTATGATTTTAGTTTTTTTAAGACAAATAATATGTCGCGCAGCACGAATAAATTGCATATTGATAAATATGATTTTTTAAATAAAAAGAATTTTTTTATAAAACAAAATATGTTAAACAAAAGTCCGGATATTATTGAAAAAGTTATACGTTATTGGATAAGAAAAAAATGATGGATTTAAATGGTGTACAAAAAAGCGCTTTATTGTTAATATCTATGGATTTAAAAGAAACTATTTCTGTATTAAAAAATTTTACTGATTTAGAAATAAAATTACTCTTAGATACTATTATTGCGTTTGATAATGATATTTTTAAATATTCTGATATTATTGTACATGAGTTTTACGATACTTTGAGAAAAAACAAAATTTTTAATTTTGATGCTAATACGCGTATATTAAAAATTTTAGCAAAAACTATAGGTGAAGATAAATCGCATAGATTATTAAAAGATAGTTTACTTCAGCGTTCCTTTTTATATAATATTTCTATGCTCGAGTTATTAAGCGCAAAAGATATTTTTGTGTTACTTCAGCAAGAAAATTTATATATTGTTTCTGCTGTATTAACATATATAAAAGATAATTTATCTATACAGATTTTAGCTTTATTTCACAAAAATCTAAGAGACGATATTTTACAAGCTTTAGGTAATTTTTCTGGTTTAAATTATTCTGGTTTTTTTGAATTAAATAAAATAATTTCTGGTTTTCTCTACCAACATGATTTTATTTCTGTAGAAGAAAAAAGAATTAATAAAATTTCAAAAATATTGTTTACTTTTGAGAGTAACAACATTATACAGCTTGTCAGAAAAATAAAGACATCATGTCCGTTTCTTGTCAAGAAAGTAATCAGTCGATATTTTCAATTACAACATATTGCGTGCATGAGTAATGATGATGTAAAATTTATTATAAACAATGTAGACATATGTCAAATATATATATTATTAAAACACATGCATAAAGAAGTAAAAAATAAATTTATTTCAAATATGTCTCCAGCAGAATACAAAGGTTTTCAAAAATATTTTTTAAAAGATCGAAAAATTACTTTTGCAAAAATATACTTACAAAAAAATTTGTTACTTACAAAAATTAAAAATTTTATAAGAAATGGTAAAATATTTAGAGATAAATAGAGGATATTCTAGGCATGAAAAAAAATATAGATCTTGATATTTGGAAAAAATGGCAACCCAATCTGTTTAGTAAGAGATTTCGCGTTTTTGATTCCGATAATACAAAAGGGTCCCAGAAATTATTTCCTGCTTTTACTGCAGAAAAAAAAAAAAATAATGAAACGAATACGTATTCTCAAATATATAAAAAAGGATACGATCGGGGATTAAAAAAAGGATATCAACAAGGTTATCAAATTGGCTGGTTACAATGTTTTTCTTGGTCGGAAAACCCTTCTTTAGAGAAACACATAAGCCTTATTTATCTTCAGTACGCTAGTGTACTAAAAAAATTTAAATCTGCTATATATGACTTTAGTAGCATTTTTTCACAACATTTAATGCGAGTTGTACTAAATATATCGAAAATTTTAATAGATGATCTTTTTTTGATTAATAAAAGTTATTTAATTAAAAAAATCGAGCACCTTGTTCGACAGTCACGATACGCGTTTCAAAAGTTACAGTTACACGTTCACCCCAAGAATTATCATATAATCAATAAAAATTTTGGAACATTAATGGGTTCGTATGGATGGACAATTATTTTAGATAAAAATATTGACGTTAATAGTTATCGCGTTATTACGGAAGAAGGAGAGGTAGATTCTACGCTTCAATCTTTTTGGAAGAATGTACATAATATAGCCAATTTATCGGATTAAGATATATGAACTTGTTGTTAAAAATATGGTTTGATAAAATTAATCAATTTGAGAAAAATATGCCTTTAATTTCTTGTGATCAATATATTGGTCGAGTTTTGGGAATAAATAATTCTGTTATTGAGGCGACTGGGATATATTATCCGATAGGCAGTTTCTGTCTAGTCGAGCAGATATATAAAAAAAATTTATCTTTTATTGCCTGCAAAGTGATTAGTTTTAAAAAAAAGTCAGTATTTTTAGTTCCCATTCAAAATCTAGATGGTATTTTTCCAGGAGCTAGGGTTTTTTCTCAATATTATGTGAATCATAATACAGCTGTTTACGACTCATTGCCGTTTAGTGCTGCTTTATTAGGCCGAGTTCTGGACGGTTTTGGTCGTCCATTAGATGATTTAGGAAAAATTTATGCAAAGAAAAAGACTTTTAATTTTTTTACAAAACCTATCAATCCATTAAAAAGGAAGCCTATTACAGAAATTTTAGATACTGGAGTTCGAGCTATTAATAGTTTATTAACTGTTGGCAAAGGTCAAAGAATGGGTATCTTCTCCTCTCCCGGAATCGGTAAAAGCACGCTTCTAGGCATGATGTCTCGGCATACTGATGCAGATGTTATTGTTGTTTCTTTAGTTGGAGAAAGGGGCAGAGAGGTAAAAGATTTTCTTAATAATGTTTTGGGCGAGAAAAGCTTAAAGAGATCAGTAGTTATTGTTTCTCCCGCGGATGCTTCATCTATGTTTAAAATCCAATCAGTGCAGTACGCAACTGCAATAGCAGAATATTTCTGCAAAAGAAATAATCATGTATTATTAATAGTTGATTCATTGACGCGATATGCTATGGCGTATAGAGAATTATCTAATTCTATGAGCGAAATTCCTGTATTAAAAGGATACCCGGCTTCTATTTTTTCCAATATCCCGTATCTAATTGAGCGAACTGGCAATATAGTTTCCGGAAAAGGCTCGATTACTTCTTTTTATACAATTCTTACTGAAGGAGATGAATATAATGACCCCATATTAGATATAGCAAAATCTGTATTGGACGGGCATATTGTTTTATCAAGCACTTTATCGGAATCAGGCCACTATCCAGCTATTAATATTGAAAAATCAATTAGTAGATCAATGCACTCTATAGTGCATAATGTTCCTTATACTAACGCAATATATATTAAAAAATTAATTTCATGTTATTATAATAATTATGATTTGATTAATTTAGGCGTTTATTCTTCCGGTAATAACCTGTTATTAGACGATGCGATTAAAATATGGCCTAAAATAGAAAAATTTTTACAACAAAAATTTTTAGATCGCTGTACATATTGTCATTCTATTTTAGAGCTAGAGAAATTAATAAAAGAAATTTAATTTTTATTGGAGAATAATATGAAATTTAATATGTCTAAAATTGCTATATTTAAAAAAAAATAGAAATAAATATTCAAGAAAATGCTAATAAAATTTTAATGTATAAGAAACAACAAGAGATAATCAAAGAACATTTGTTGCAATTGCAAAAATACCAAGAGCAGTATAATTTTTTTTTATATCAACGATATTCCTCTGGTTCTGAGCAATATTTCATTCAACTATATATAAATTTCTTATTAATGCTTCAAAGATTAATCATGAAGCAAAAGTTTTGGATAAATGATTATCAACGTAAAATTCAAAGAAAGCTATTAATATATCGTCAGTTATATCGAAATTTACAAAAGTGGAAGATTTTAGAATCACGTTATTTGAAACGTATTGAACAGACACGTAGATTAACAGAGCAACGCGAAGATAATATTGCATGTTTGAATATTTATAACTTCTACAAAATTTAATAAATTTTATAACCAATATATTTTTTTTATTTTTTGTGTTAGCGATAATACGAAATGCGAACATCATATGTTCATAGAAAAATATATTTCAACTTATATGTATATGAAACGAAAGAAATTAATGAATTCATCTCATGAGTTAAAAGATTCGCTTAAATTATCTCGGAAAAAAATTTTTAATCGCATAAATTTTATTAACTTTTTCTTAAAAAAAAAACAATCTTTTTTTCAAGATTTATTTAATGATTTTTGTTTATCTTTTAAAAAAAAATTTGAAAGTTATTTTTCTAGTTATATTTCTATAAAACTTTTACAGGTTTGTGTAGATTATTATTATAAGAATAATTGTTGTGAACGCTTGCAATATAGAGGTAAACGTTTTTTTTTCAATGACGACATAACTCCAGGCTTATTGCTTATTAAAAATGATTTCTTTTTTATGTTTGTCCAACGACTATTTGGAAATCATGCAGATAATTTGTATAATCGAGATTCTAGCAAACACTTGACATTAAACGAAATGAATATTTTAGAGCTTTTGTTTGAAAACATTTTTTTTATCCTGAACAAAACAACTAAAAATGTTTTTGGAATATTTCAGTTTAATCGAGAAAAATGTATAGAGCTGAATTACTTGGTATGTCAGCAATTTTTTCATTTTTCTTATGCTTGTTTTATTTTTCAAATACATTCACAAAATAAAGAGCATTTTTTAAAAATTTATATACCCTATAAGAGAGTGATGGATTGTTATAAAAATTTTAGTGAATAAGATTTTTTAAAAAAATTTTTGATAGATTAAGTCATACGTGCGCGATATTGTTGGTTTTTTAATTATTTTTCTTTGACAGTTTAAGGATCTGTTTTATACCCCGCTGGGTACTAAGGGGATCGTATTCATAGATATTAGCAAGGAACCTAAGTCTTATTAACTTTTTTTTGATTTTTATAATATAGATTAAAACATAAAAAGGTTTTAAATTTTTAATCAACCCTTATAGGAGCTGAATAATGCAAGAACAAAATAAATACATTGATAATCATATTAAAGATAAAGAGTTGAATAATAGTTCTTTAAAAGAAAATATTAGCGGTATTCAAGAAAATAATGTAGAAAAAAAAAACCTAGATGTTAAGTGTAATAATAGAATTGAGAATAATTCTTTATTATATAATGCATCGGTGATGTCTATTCCAATATATATTACAATTGAATTGGGTAAAAAAAAACTTACTATTCAAGAATTATTAAAATTATCGAGAGGATCTATTTTAGAGCTAGAGGACAAGGTAGATGAACCATTAAATATTATTGTGAATAATCGCCTCATTGCCTTAGGCGAACTAGTTGTTCATAAGGAAAAATACGGCGTGCGCATTATAAAATTAGTATAAAGTCTTGAAAAAATATTTGAACAGTATGAATAATAATTTAAGATAAATAATTAGCTCTAATTAAAATAAAAGTATGATATAAAATATAAAACTAGAGTGATTAGCTTTATCACCGGGTATTAAATATTTTTTCATTATTTTTTTTATTTTTATTTTTATAAAAATATTTAAAAAATTTTTTTGGAGTCACGATGCTAGAAATATGTATGTAATTAATAAAATATATTGAAGTGTTACTTAATATTTTGAAGTTCTTTTTGTGAGTAATATTACAAGTTTATTAGGTATAACGGAATGCATAATGAGTATTATTTTTTTGTGTATCACGTTTGCCCTAAAATTATGTTATAAAAGATAAAAATATTTATTCCTAAACAGTTATTGAATAGATTCTACACAATAGAATATTGATTTCAGCGAGAGGTTTGATGATGTACCAGAGCCTGAATTGCTTTTTATCTATTTATGCTACTTTACTTTTCGGAAAAATAGCTAGTGATCCAGTGCAAAATATTATTCAAAATGGTTTTAATGTATTAAATTTTTCAGCTCAGTCGTATACTATAATCACGTTATTAAGTTTTGTTCCTGCGTGTTTATTAATGATGACGTGTTTTACTCGTATTATTATTGTTTTTAGTTTTGTTAGAAATGCCCTGGGAACGCCGTATTCTCCGCCTAATCAAGTATTAATTAGTTTGGCTTTATTTTTAACATTTTTTATAATGTCTCCTGTTTTTAGTAAAATGTATAATACGGCATTCATTCCTTTATATAAAAATGAAATTAGTATAAATACAGCTTTACAAAATTGTCTAAAGCCTTTATCTCTCTTTATGATTAAACAAACTAGAAAATCTGATATTTTAGTATTTTGGAATTTAGCTAAAATACCTTATGTTATGAACGAAGGAAATATACCGATTAAAGTATTATTGCCGGCATTTATGATTAGTGAATTAAAAAATGCATTTCAAATTGGCTTTACTATTTTATTACCCTTTTTGATTATTGATTTAGTTGTTGCTAGTGTTTTAATGTCTTTGGGAATGATAATGATCCCTCCAGCAACTATTTCTCTGCCATTAAAATTAATAATATTTGTTTTATCTGATGGTTGGAAATTATTAATTCTATCTTTAGCAAAAAGTTTTTTTACATAAAATTTTTATTGGTTGAAGCATTAATTATTAGGTATATTTATGAATCCAGAATTTTTGATTACGCTGCTTCAAGATTCTATTAAATTCGCTGTATTACTTTCAGCTCCATGTTTAATTTCAGTCTTGTTAAGTGGAATTTTAATTAGTATTTTTCAGTCTTCAGTACAAATTAATGAACAAACGCTATCCTTTATCCCCAAAGTTCTTTCTTTATTTTTTTCGTTTATGCTTTTTGGCCCATGGATGCTTCGATTAACTCTTGATTATATAAAAAATATTTTTCATATAATAGCTATTGCTAATTAAATTATCACTATGCACAATGTATTTTACACTAGCGCTTCTTTAATTAATAACCAAATTATATTGATAATGGCTCGTGTTTTTGCTTTATTCAGTGCTTCACAATTATTTAATAAAATGAATATTCATTTAACAACGAAAATATTATTAGTATATTTGCTTAGTATGTTGCTTTTACCGTTTGTCATCGATAACGCTGTGTCGAATAATATACACATGCGATATTTTTTATTATGTTTTTTAGATCAGATTTTGATAGGATGCATTTTAGGTTTTACAATACAATTTTTAATATCATGTGTTACTTTTATGGGAGAGATAATTAGTTCTCAAATCGGTTTGTCTTTTTCTGTTTTTGCTTACTCAGGTAATAAACTTGATTCATCAGTAATTTCATATTTATTGAGTACTTTTTTTGTGATTTCATTCTTTGCATGTCGAGGGCATTTATATTTTATGGTTTTTTTAATAAAAAGTTTTTTTATATCTCCATTAAATAAAATTATAATATATAATAATATATTTTCATCTTTACTAGATTTTTCAAATATTATTTTTTTTAATGGAATATACGGGGCTCTGCCTATTCTTCTATTTTTTTTAATTCTATATATTTCACTAATGATATTAAATCGTTTATATCCAGATTTATCACTATCGTCTTCTTACTCTGTTATTGTTTTTTTCTTGAGCATGATAGTATTGCAACATATTTTTTATAAATTATTTTTTTTCAGTGAAATTATGATTCGTAATTTATTTGATTTCTTGCAGCATTATGTTTTTAAATAGGTTCATATAAATTAACTATAGCGCCGTTTATCTATGCAATTGATTATTTTTTTTATATCAATTTTTTTATTGACTGGTTACAATATTGAATTTATACAGAACGTATAATACTGTTTTTTAATTAAGTGTGGGAGATCTGAGTATAGATCTCCACCATAAAAATATTATATTTTTTAAAAAAAAGAATTTTTTACTTTATTTTCTTTTCTTCATACATCACGTGTTTTTTTATAATTGGATCGTATTTCTTAAGTTTTAATTTATTTGTTTGATTTCTTTTATTTTTTGTAGTTGTATAATAGTGAGCACTACCACTAGATGAGAGTAATTTTATCGTTATTCTATTTTTTTTAGCCATCTTTTTTATAGATTCCTATACAATAAACTGCTTATATATTTTAGAAATTCCGAATTTATTTATCATTCTTAACCCTTTTGAAGATATTCTTATTTTTATTCTTTTGTTTTCATCAGGTAACCAAAATTTATGGTATTGTATATTCAAAGAAAATTTTCTTTTTGTTGCGTTCATAGCATGAGAACGGTTTTGCCCTAACATAGATTTTTTTTTGGTAATCTGACATTTTTTTGGCATTATTATATTCCTATACATTTTGGTTAATGCGATGTGTTATTTTAATGAATGGGTAATATGTTTATTTTTTTTCAATTTAGTATTTTAAGGTTTTTGGGTTTTTTTATATCTAGTTATAGCTTGGTTAATTTCTAGTTTAGCTGTCTCTACGTTTTCCCAGTTTTTAATTTTTACCCATTTGTTTGTATCTAATTTTTTATAATTATTAAAAAAATTTAAAATTTGTTTTTTGAGTAAGCTAGATAATTGATGGATATCAACAATTTTTTTATATTCTTGAGTTATAGTTACATGTGGGACAGCTATGATTTTTTCATCAGATCCCGACTCATCTTCCATTCTCAAAAGACCTATTGGAACACATCTAATAATAGATTGTGATTGTATGGGGTACGGAGATGGTATGAGTACATCTAAAGGGTCTCCATCCAAAGATAGTGTTTGATTAAGAAAACCATAGTTACACGGATAAAACATAGTAGTAGAGATAAATCTATCTACATTCATCATTCGAAAAGTTTTATTAAATTCATATTTTACAGGATAAGATAAAGCCGGAATTTCAATAATTCCATACAAGTCATGAGGAGGGTTTATACCTGTTGGTATATTAATAATATTATTCATTTTTATTTTTATTGATATGATTATAATTTTTAAAAATTAATTGTTATTCAAAATGAGTATTCTTGATTTTTAGTATATGAATATCGCGAACAGCTTATTGTTAAAGTTATTGGGTGTATGTGGCGCGTAACCTGAAAAATAAAATTTTTTATATATCAGATGCTAATGATTATAATTTAATTATTGATAAATATATAGCTATCTTTTTATTTTTTTTCAATTGCTTTATATATATGGAATAAGGATGTGTAAATGTTCTCGTTTTTTAAAGTGCAAAATGATTTAATAGTTTTAAATAATTATGTTAAAAAAGCTTTATTATATTTTAATAAAAGTATTTGTAGCGGGATGATTGAAATAAAAAAAACTTACAGTTATCTGTGCTCTAGCCGATTAGGATGTATAGACAGCATTGAATGCTATAATTCTGTTAATCATATAGTTACAACTTATAACAGTTACCGTCAAGCGGTAGTTTGTTCTAGTGATAGTTCTATAGGCGGAATATATCGGTCTATTGATAAATCTATAGACTTGTCTAAATACGTACAACCGGATTCTTGTTGCGGTTTACCAAAAAAAGATTTGTTATTTGATAATAAAAAAACAATAAATTTATTTTTTCCGCATCAATTTAGCAATAACGATATTAAAAATATACTGGATATTACTAATACTGCTGCTTTACATTTTGACTCTAGAATTATTAATATTGAAAACGCTACATTTGAATGTTTTGTTAGTGTCACTTTTTTAGGCAACAGCTCGGGATGGATTGGTTCTTATTTATCTACGTATTATTATTTATCTAGCTGTGTAATTGCTGGTCAAGATAATTTAATGGAAAGAGATTATTATTATACAGTATCTAGAGATTTTAATGATTTGGAGTGCCCAAGTTATGTGGGACAACATAGCGCTAAAAAAAGTCTTTCTAGGTTGTTTTCAAAAAAAATTGCCACTCAAATATCTCCGGTAATATTTATCTCTGACATTGCAAGTGAATTTTTTGGTTATTTGGTGAATGCTGCTAATGGATACTCTATATATAAGAAATATACTTTTTTACTTAATTATTTAAATAAAAAAGTTTTTCCAGCGTGGTTCAATATTTTTGAAAACCCGTTTTTAGAGAAAGGTTTGTCTTCGCGCTTATTCGATGATGAAGGAGTATCAACTATGGCTAGAAATATTATAGAAAATGGAATTTTAACTACTTGGCTATTAGATACGTATACGTCTAATCAATTGAATATGAATAATACGGGTCATGCTGGGGGAATATATAATTGGATTGTTAGCAGCTCTCAGCCAACGAAATCGTTTGAAAATCTTTTACATACTATGAACCGAGGTTTTTTAGTTACAGAGTTATTAGGGGATGGCGTGAATATAGTTACGGGAGATTATTCTCGAGGCGCGTGTGGTTTTTGGATTAACCAGGGGAGAATTCAATACCCCGTTAGCGAAGTAACTATTTCTGGAAACTTAATTGACATGTGGAATAATATTGTTGCAATATCAGATGATATAAATTATAAAAGCAATATTCAATGTGCTTCTGTATTAGTTGATAAAATACAGATTTCTGGTTGTTAATTTTTTTAAATTCTATTTTTATGAATAAAACTCTTTCAAATTATCTTGAAGCTGATCTATAAGCCGGGTTCTGTTTACAACAGCCATTTATCTAGATTAATAATCTCTCATTAATTCAAGCAACCTACCCGGAGGAATGTACGGGTCATACCCTCCTATCTGGTCTTGCTCCTGGTGGAAGTTTACCGAGCCAAAATTGTTACCAATCTTGCGGTGCGCTTTTACCGCACCATTTCACCTGTACCTATATAAAATGATACTTTTATGATTCTAATATGGAGATTTTTTTATTTTACTTATTTAGGTAGTTTGTTTTCTGCTGCACTTGTCGTAAGATTGCTCTTCCCAGGCGTTACCTGGCACCACGCCCTACGGAGCCCGGACTTTCCTCTACATAATATGACAGTATTATATAGCGGCTGTTCGATCAACTTCATGAAATATTTTTTGTGACAATAGTATTATATAGGATATTTTTACTAAATCCACATATTTTGGCGGTTATTTTTATCGCAGTGGTGAGGGTTGTTTCTTTTTTTAAAAGATTAAAAATTTTTAATGTTTTTAAAGATAAAATATTTTTTTTTTCTCGCTTGGCTCCGTCAATAACAATAGTTATTTCTCCTTTTCTCCAAGTTTCATCATGTTTTATAATATTAAATATTTGCTCAATAGTCCCGCTCTGAATATTCTCCCATCGCTTAGTTACTTCTTTAGCAATTGTTATTTTTCTCTCTTTTCCCATAACTTTTTTAATGATTTTAATAGTATTAAGTAGTCTTTTTGAAGATTCGTACGTAATAATTGTTCTTTTTTCTCGGAACAAGGAATATATTTTTTTTTCACACAAGATTTTTTTTTTCGGTAAAAAACCTTCATAACAAAATTGGTTAGCTTGTAACCCGGATGCGCTTAGTGCTGTAATGGCGGCACAAGCGCCTGGTAGCGGAACTACCCGAATATTGTTTTTATATGCGTTTTTTACAAGTAAGTAACCAGGATCATTAATAATAGGTGTTCCGGCCTTGGAAACGATTGCTAGATTATTTCCCTGGTTGAGCATATGTATATATTTTTTAGTTTTTTGTTTTTCGTTTATGATATTTAAAGGTAATAATTTGTTTACAATAGAAAAATGTTTTAATAAAATAGAAGTATGTTTAATGCTTTCAGCTATTATATAATCTACTTGTTTTAATACATGAATCGATCGATGTGTGATATCTTCAAGATTCCCTATAGGGGTAGGAACAATATACAATAAGCCTATATTTTTTTTTTTTTATACACGATTACATTTCCTTATATTTTAGCCTTTTCATTAATTTCTAAGAAATTTTTATGTATAGATCTTTTTTATTATAGCATATAATTACTTATTAGTATGTTAAAACGTAGCTGTGAAGTTTTTTATATTTTTTAGAATTTATATAGATACAGAGAAGAATGTTTTAAAAAGTGTATGAACTTTTTCTAAAGCAACATTTTAGATATCCGCGTGATATAAAAATAATTTTTATACTTTGTAGGGCAGAAATCGTTGAAAAGAACAGTAATTACAGGATTCGGAATTTTATCTAGCCTAGGCAGCGTAAAAGAAGAAATTGTAAGATCATTACAAAACGGTATTTCAGGAATAGTTTTTTCTAAAGCAATGAAAGAGCTGGGTTTACGCAGTACAGTTTGGGGAGATATACCATTTCATCGGTGTCAGGAAATACCAGAAAAATTTTTAAGATTTATGAATTTATCTTCTATGTATTCGTATTTATCTATGAAAGATGCTATTAAAGATAGCGGCTTATATGCTGATATGTATATGAAAAATCCTAGAGCGGGTATTATTATAGGCTCAGGAAGCGGCTCAGCTCAAGCTTATAGATCTATTTTTCAAAAAAAAAAGGATCGTAGACATCGGATTAGCCCATACATAGCTATTAAAAATTTATCTTCTTCTATTTCCGCGTGTTTGGGTACTTTTTTTAAAATTTATGGTGTTAATTATTCTATTTGTTCAGCATGTGCTACATCCGCCCATTGTATTGGGAATGCATATGAATTAATTTCATCAGGAAAACAGGATATTATTTTTGCTGGAGGTGGGGAAGAATTAAGTATTGAGTTAGCTTGTCAGTTTGATGCTATGAGAATTTTATCGTCGAATTTTAATGATTGCCCCCATTCTTCTTCTAGAGCATTTGATCGAGATCGTGATGGTTTTGTTCTTTCTGGCGGTAGCGGTGTATTAGTATTAGAAGAGTTAAATTTTGCGTTATCAAGAAATGCCAAGATATATGCTGAAATTGTAGGTTATAGCGCTACCGGTGATGGCAACAGCATCGTCCTCCCTTCGGGGAGCGGGTTTATACGTTGTATGAAAAATGCTATGAAAAATATTCACGGTTCTATAGATTATATTAATGCTCACGGTACATCTACACAAATCGGTGATTTAACAGAGTTATCTGCTATAAAAAAAGCGTTTAAAGGACTTGCGATGCCTTATATTTCCTCTACAAAATCTATTTCCGGCCATTCTTTAGGAGCGTCAGGCGTGCAGGAAATTATTTATACGCTTTTAATGATGAAGTATTATTTTATAGCTCCGAGTATCAACATAGATACGTTAGACCCATGCATTAGCAATATGAATATTGTTCAAAAAAAAATGAATAAAATTTTTAATACAGCAATGTCTAACAGTTTTGGTTTTGGCGGCACTAATGTTAGTTTAGTGATTCAAAGATATTAGAGGTAGAGAAGAAAGTATTTCGCAGCGTGATAATTAAATTAATAGCTCAATGATTTTTTGTTTACAGTTCAGTGTATTAAAGTATTTCTTAATATTTTTATATACCCGAATAGTTCTGTGTATAATACTAGCTAACATGAGTTCTATCATCTTTTTTAGTATTATCGTAGTAATAATATTATGATATTGGGCTTTCTTAGTTTTTTTGAAATTACTATATTTATTAATATAAAACATTAAAGGCTGATTATGAACCAACTAGAATTATTAAAAAAACATACTATAGTAGTATTAGATAGCGGGGATATAGAGGTTATAAAAAAATATCGACCAGAGGACGCCACTACTAATCCTACATTAATTTTAAATAGCGCGTTATCTGAAAAATATGACTTTATCATAAATAATGCAGTTCAATATGCTAAAGGTATAGGTGGGTCTCGATCAAAGAAAATAAAAAATGCCTGTAATATGGTTTCTGCAGGATTTGGAGTAGAAATTTTAAAATATATTCCTGGATATATATCAACAGAAATTGATGCGCGCTTATCTTTTAATACAGAACAATGTATTCAAGAAGCGGTACAAATAATTAAATTATATAATGATCTTGGCGTTCATTCTTCTAGAGTATTAATTAAGTTAGCAGCAACTTGGGAATGCATTCAAGCCGCTCGTCAATTGAAAGATTTGGGTATTTTATGTAATTTAACTTTATTATTTTCCTTTGCTCAAGCTCGAGCATGCGCAGAAGCAAATGTTTTTTTAATTTCTCCTTTTGTTGGAAGGATTTATGATTGGTATAAAAAATTAAATTTATTGTCCAATTATTGTTGGGAAACAGATCCGGGGGTAGTTGCTGTTAGGAAAATATTTACTTATTATAAAAAGAATATGTATAAAACGATTATTATGGGAGCTAGTTTTCGTTCATTAGGGCAAATTTTAGAATTAACTGGATGTGATCGGCTTACTATATCTCCTAGTTTATTAGATCAATTAATGATGAAGAAGGGTGATATTATTAAAAAATTAGATGCCAAAAAAATTTCTAAATCCAAGGATAAACCTATTCCATTGTCAGAATCAGAGTTTAGATTTTTGCATAACCAAGATGCTATGGCTGTTGAAAAATTGTCAGAAGGTATTCGACAGTTTAGTGCAGATCAGATAAAATTAGAAGAATTACTACTCGAGAGATTTTAGGGTAGAAATTTTTAATTTAAAAATATATTCTTTTCATTAATTTTTAAAAAGATTATATTATCAAAAAAAGGAAAAAATATATGCTATCTCGAAAAGATTTATCTAATGCGTTACGTATATTGAGTATAGATGCAATTGAAAAAGCCAAATCAGGTCACCCCGGGGCTCCCATGGGCATGGCTGACATTGCAGAAGTATTGTGGCGTGATTTTTTACGTCATAATCCAAAAAATCCTTCTTGGTCTAACAGGGATAGATTCATCTTGTCTAATGGGCATGCGTCTATGTTGCTATATAGTCTGTTACATCTTTCAGGATATGACATTTCAATAGAAGATTTAAAAAATTTTAGACAATGTTTTTCTAAAACACCAGGTCATCCTGAAGTACATTGTACTCCGGGAGTAGAGGTTACTACAGGGCCTTTAGGACAAGGTTTAGCCTCAGGTGTTGGAATGGCGGTTGCTGAAAAATTGTTATCTCAGAGCTTCAATAAAAAACATTTTAATATTGTAGATCATTACACATGGGTATTCGCTGGAGACGGATGTTTAATGGAAGGTATTTCTCATGAAGCTTGTTCTTTAGCTGGTACATTAGGTTTAGGGAAATTAATTGTTTTTTATGATAAAAATGGTATTTCAATTGATGGAGAGGTATCTAATTGGTTTACTGATCATACAAAACAACGATTTTTATCGTACAATTGGCATGTTATTGAAATCAACGGACATGTTGTAGAGGAAATTATTGAAGCTATTAAAATATCTAAAAAGAATATTTCACAGCCTTCTTTAATTCTTTGTAATACAGTCATTGGATTTGGCTCGCCTAATAAATCTGGTCGATCCATCTCTCATGGCGCTCCCCTAGGTGAGGTTGAGACATCTTTCACTCGAAAACAATTAAATTGGCCGCATCCGCCATTTGAAATACCGGAATCGATTTATTTAAAATGGAACTCGGTTAATAAAGGTCAACAGTTAGAGTCATCTTGGAATCAGTTGTTTAAAGAATATACTAAAGAGTATCCTGAACTATCAAGAGAATATATTCGTCGTTTAAGTCAAAAATTACCTGAGCAGCTATCCTCTACCTTTAAAAAAATGCTTCTTCAATTAAATAATGATCCTCGAAATATTTCTACACGAGAAGCTTCTCAAAATGTATTAGAAAAAATAGGATCTTTATTGCCTGAATTAATCGGAGGATCTGCTGATTTAGCGCCTAGCAATTTAACGCTTTGGTCTGGCTCTAAGTCGATACACAATACCTTCCAAGGTAATTATATTCATTACGGCGTTAGAGAATTTGGAATGACAGCTATAGCTAATGGTATTTATCACCACGGAGGCTTTATTCCCTATACGGCTACTTTTTTAGTTTTTGTAGATTATGCTCGAAATGCTGTTCGTATGGCCGCATTGATGAAAACTAAACAAATCTTTATATATACACATGATTCTATCGGATTAGGAGAAGACGGACCTACACACCAGCCTATTGAGCATATTTCAACCTTACGGTATATACCTAACTTAAGTGTTTGGAGGCCGTGTGACTCAGTAGAAACGGCTGTTTCTTGGTGTTATGCAATTAATAGATCTAAAGGTCCCACAGCTCTAATCTTATCTCGTCAGAATATTTGTCAAGTAGCTAGAAAAAATAATCAAATACAAAATATTTTTAAAGGAGGTTATATTTTAAGGGAGTACGGTAAAAATATATCACTAATTATCATAGCAACTGGATCCGAAGTCCCGCTAGCAATACAAGTTGCAAAAAAATTATATCAAGACGGTTATAATACTCGAGTAGTATCTATGGTGTCTTCTGATTGTTTTGATAATCAAAAGAGTGCATATCGTGATTCTGTTTTACCGAAAAAAATAGTTTTTAGAGTATCTATCGAAGCTGGTATTAGTGAATATTGGTATAAATATGTTGGCATGAATGGAGTGAGGATTGGGATAGATAGTTTTGGAGAATCTGGTCCTGGGGGAATGTTGTTTGAAATTTTTGGTTTTACCGTTAATAAAATTATAGATCGTATTAAAAAAAGTTTTTTTTAACTTTTTTATTTCTAGTTTTTTATACAAAAACTATTATTTCATTTTTTTATGATAGTTTTTTATTATATCTACAAACTTGCAAGCCATATACATAAATATAATATTAGGACATATAGTGTGCACACTAAAGTTTTAAATCTTGCGCAAAAGTTAATAAATATACCTTCAATCAGTCCTAAAGATTTTGGCTGTCAAGATATTTTAGCAAAAATTCTTCAATCATATGGCTTTACTATAGAGAGAATGAATTTTAAAGATACAAAAAATTTTTGGGCATGGAGAGGATTTGGTAAAACTATAACGTTTGTTGGGCATACTGATGTAGTTCCGCCTGGAGATATAAAAAATTGGTATACCCCCCCGTTTACCTCTACTATAAAAAAAAATATTTTATTTGGCAGGGGGGCAGTTGATATGAAAGGTTCAATAGCTGCTATGCTAATAGCAGTAGAGTCTTTTATTAAAAAAAAACCGACCCATAACGGCCGTATATCTTTTTTAATAACTTCAGATGAAGAGTCTGACGGTACAAATGGCACAAGAAAGGTTGTTTCGATATTAAAAAATAGAAACGAAAGAATTAACTATTGCCTTATAGGCGAACCAACCAGTGAAAATGTGTTAGGTGATTGTATAAAAAACGGTCGTAGAGGCTCTTTGTCTGCCAATCTAAAAATATATGGTAAGCAAGGTCATATCGCTTATCCTAAAGGAGCAATAAATCCTATTCATTCTTCTCTCCCGTTTTTGCTGGAGTTATCTTTACTATCATTTGATAACGGAAATATTTTTTTTGAACCTTCCTCTATTCAAGTTGTCAAAATTGATTCAGGAAAAAATTATACAGTTAATATGATTCCCGGCGAATTAAAAATTTTTTTTAATATTCGTTTTAATTCTCTTGTTTCTAAAGCTACCATCATGAATGTTATTGAAAATTTATTAATAAAGCACGCGCTGAAGTATTCTATTTCCTGGATAGTATGTGCCGAGCCATTCATTTCTTCCCCGAAAGTTTTATCTCAAGCGTTATCAGAGAGCATAGGTGCATGTGCGAACATTATACCGGTCATTAAAACGAATGGCGGTACTTCGGATGGTAGATTTTTATTTTCTCTAGCAGATGAAGTAATAGAATTTGGTTTATTAAATTCCACTATTCATCAAGCAAACGAGTGTGTTAATATTTTCGACTTATTAAAGTTACAGAATATTTATTATCACGTCTTGAACAAGTTATTGTTGTAAATATCTATTTTTTTTTTTTTTTTTTTGATTAATATAAGTATATTTTGCTTGTTTTAACAAGGGTATAGATGATACTTATTGGATATAAATAAAAATATTAATATTGCATTTTTATGCAATGATAAAGTTAATATTCATCATTGCATAAGAAATATATAAAAATATTATTATCTAATAATTTTATTTTTTTTTCAAAAATTATTAATTATTTACATTAATATATAAATTGGACAATGACATGATTCAGTATTTAATTATGCGATTTGTAGTATTTTTACAGCGTACTGGTTTTTTTATTTTGCATATAAATTTATTGAATCAATAGTCGAGCTTAAGGTTGCTTGATTTTTTTTTAATAACGGTGTCATAGGTAATCTTAAGGTATTATGTTTTATTAACCCAATATAATGTGCAGCCCATTTAATGGGGATGGGATTAGTTTCTTGAAATAAGAGATGGTGTAAAATAGTTAATTTTTTATTAATTAGTCTAGCTTTAGCAAAATCGCCTTGTAAAGCGAAGTTACACATTTGAGTCATGTAAGGCGCAGCAATATTAGCCGTTACTGAAATTACACCTTGGCCACCTAGTTGCATAAAATCTAAAGCCGTTGTATCATCTCCGCTGATTAATATAAAATCTTTTTTGACTAATGGTTTAATTTGATTGACTCGAGATAAATCGCCAGACGCATCTTTCAATCCAATTATATTATCTAGTTTAGATAATCGGATGATAGTTTTAGGCAATAAATCACATCCAGTTCGATTAGGTACATTATATAATATTTGGGGCAAATCTGTATTTTCAGAAATCGCTCGAAAGTGAAGATAGAGGCCTTTTTGTGTTGGTTTGTTGTAGTAGGGAGTGACACTCAAACATCCAGAAATACCTGACTTTTCAAGATTTTTAGTTAATAGAATGCTCTCTGATGTTGCGTTAGCTCCAGTTCCTGCAATAATTGGTATATTTTCATCTGCTAATTCTAGTGTATGCATAATTACACTAGCGTGTTCGCGTTGGTTTAATGTTGCTGATTCCCCAGTTGTTCCGACTGAAACTATTGCATTGGTTTTATTTTTAATATGATAATGAACTAATTTTTTTAAACTTTTTTTACAGAGCCGGCCTTTATCGTCCATAGGCGTAATTAAAGCAACAATACTTCCTTTAAACATTTTTTTCTTCCCTGTGAACACAAGAATATAAGTATTATAATAAAATTATAATGTTTGAATAATTAATATGTTATTTTGCAGTGATTCCATTTCTCGGTATAAATATATTTAATAAATTATAGAATTAAATATATGTATAAGTATTTTTTTTCTAAAAATAAAATGTTTTTTTAATTTTTGTAAGTGAAAAAATATCAAGTATTGAGATAAATATCGTTTTGGTAAGTGTAAAAAATTATATTTAAAGTTTTCTATCATATTTTTTAAATTAATTATATTTATTGTCATTAAACATAGTAACTTTTACGATTTTATTTATTTATTATAAATATATGATATTTAATATATTAATATATATAAAATAGAATTGAGTTTTTTTAAAAAAAATATTAGAACATTTATTCTTTAGTTCTATTTTTTTCGATAGATAGTATTTATACTATAGATTTTATTTATTATAGTATATGGTTAAAAACTTAATCTCTGGTATTTGTATTTATTATTAGTTAGAGCTGTATTTTTGATTACTTTTGTATACTCCGCATTGTGCTCGAAAACGTAATGTATGGTCCATTAATATAATGGCTAACATTGCCTCCGCTATTGGTATAGCTCGAATACCAACACATGGATCATGTCTTCCTTTCGTAACAATATATGTTTCTTGACCTTTTTTATTGATTGTTTTTCCAGGTATTCTAATACTAGAGGTAGGTTTAAGAGCTGCCTGAACGATAATCTTGTCTCCATTGCTAATACCGCCTAAAATCCCCCCTGAATGATTGCTGGAAAATCCATTTTTTAAGATTTCATCTCTATGCATATCTCCGGTTTGATTGACTACATCAATGCCATCGCCAATTTCTACAGATTTAACTGCATTAATGCTCATTATCGCGTGAGCAATATCTGCGTCTAGTCGATCAAACACAGGTTCTCCTAGTCCAACAGGAACATTTTTTGCGATAATTACAATTTTTGCTCCAATAGAATTTCCAGATTTCTTTAAATATTTCATAAATCGTTTTATTTGATATATTTTTTCAGAATTACTACAAAAAAAAGGATTTTTTTCTACTTCTTTCCAGGACTGAAACGGACATTTAATGGGTCCTATTTGGGACAAATATCCTCGGATTTTAATATTATATTTTATTTTTAAGTATTTTTTTGCGATTGCTCCTGCTGCGACTCTAATAGCTGTTTCTCGCGCCGACGATCTTCCGCCCCCCCTATAGTCTCTAATTCCATATTTTTTTTCATATGTAAAATCTGCGTGATTTGGTCGATATTTATCTTTTATGTCAGAGTAATCTTGTGATCGTATATCTTGGTTTTTTATTTTTATCCCGATACTAGTTCCAGTAGTAATTCCATTAAACGTACCTGAGAAAATTTCTACTATATCTTTTTCTCTTCTGCTAGACGTAAAAGATGATAAACCAGGTCTCCTTCTATTTACTTCCGTCTGTAGGTCTTGATTATTTAACGCTATTCCAGGAGGAACTCCGTCGATAATTCCGGCTAACATTGGTCCATGAGATTCTCCACATGTCATGATTTTAAATATTTTTCCAATTGTATTTCCTGGCATAACTGCTCCTTATATGTAGATAGTAAAATATATATTTTTATACCTTGTAATTATTTTTATTATAATATTTTATTTATTTAAAATAAATATATAAATAATTATATTGATGTTTATCAAGATATGCGCGGGGGTGGTAAAGATCAATAAAATGGTTTTTAGCTACGATACTATAGTTTGGTATAGTCTAGGATAGAGGTGAGGAGATATATTTTGTTAGGTTTTTTTTCATTTGTATTTTTACGTTATAATTATAACCTGTTGTCTTATCAGGATGTAAATTTTTATATATTTTATTAAATATTTTGGAAAATACGTATATGAAGAAAAATAATTTAGCTAAATTAGAGAATTTTGAAACTTTTTTGTATTATATGAAGGGTGTTAAAAAAATTAATCAAGATAAAATTTACCACATGAGTTCAAAAACTGACAATAAGTATCGATTATTTAATAAGAAATTATTAGCTCAAGATGCACATAGTTATTATTTTAGAACTGTTGTAGATGAAAAATCACTATTATTAACAAAAAACCCTATTTGTTTTGTCCGTAATGTACGCTATAATCTTGATTTAAAAAAATTAAAGCAAGGTGAGTATATTCCAGAAGTAGTTTTGGATTTACATGGGATGAATTTATATCAAGCAAAAAAGGAGTTAGGAAAATTAATTGCTATTTGTCATCAAGAAAAAATTTTTTGTGCTAGTATTTTACATGGCTATGGTAAAAAAATATTAAAAAAACAAATTCCTTTTTGGTTATCCAGGCATCCTGATATTCTTGCTTTTCATCAAGCGCCAAAAATTTTTGGCTATGATGCTGCTATTTTAGTTTTTATAAAAAATGAGTATGTTTATTAAATCCAACTCATCAACGTTTTTTAATAGAAAACAAATATTTTTCTACTAGAGTGTTGGTGTATATATTGTATTTATTTTTAAACAATATTTTAATTTTTTTTAATTTATGTTTATTCACGAAATGTTTTGTATTGATAATTATAAATTTTAAAATTAGAGCTTTATTTTTTATTATTAAAATATTTAATTACAGTAATTAGTTAGTGGTAGATGAATAAGTTAATTTTTCAGTGTATGTTTGGGCATTTTCAGTTTCTTGAACAAGTGTATGAATTATTTTTAAGAACTGAATGATTAAATAGTTATATTATGTTTGTTTAATATTAATACAGAATTAATTAATATCTTTATTAATGCATGTAGATAAATAAATTTGGATATATATAAACATTTTTATATATATAGTATATTATATTTTTAATGCATCGTTTTATGTAATAATGATTTTATTATTATATTTAATTTTTACAAAAATAAGGAATACAATTGAATAAAAATCGTGTGCGCTTAGCTATACAAAAGTCCGGAAGATTAAGTTATGATTCTCAGAATCTATTACAGAGTTGCGGTTTAAAAATTAATTTACAAAAATCTAGTCTTATTGCATTTGCTGAAAATATGCCAATTGACGTTATGTTAGTGAGAGATGATGATATTCCTGGTTTAATTATGGATGGCGTAGTAGAATTAGGAATTATAGGTTCTAATGTTTTAGAAGAAACATGTTTGACACGATCTTTTATAGGAGCTCCGGTTGAATATTCTATTTTACAATATCTTGACTTCGGAGTCTGTCGCCTATCCTTGTCTATTCCGTTAGACATGCATTATATCGGGGCTGTATGCTTAACAAATGCTCGTATTGCCACTTCATATCCGAGTTTATTGAAGAGATATTTAGACAAAAAAAATATTCCATTCAAGCCGTTTGTTTTAAATGGTTCTGTGGAGGTAGCGTATAATTCCGGTTTAGCTGATGCGATATGCGATTTGGTATCTACGGGGGCCACTTTAGAAGCTAACGGGCTAAAGGAAGTAGAAACTATTTATGATTCGAGAGCATGTTTAATGTCTCGTGAAGAAAAAACTATGCCTATTGAAAAAATAAGAATTATTAGAAAATTGCTTAATCGTATTCAAGGAGTAATTAAAGCTCGAGAATCTAAATATATTATGTTGCATATTGAAAAAAATAAACTGAATAAAATAACTAATTTATTAAAAGGAGCTGAACAACCGACGATAGTTGAATTATCTGGAAATAAGAACAAGGTAGCGCTACATATAGTAAGCAGTGAAACGGTTTTTTGGGAAACTATAGAGCAGTTAAAATCGTTGGGAGCGAGTTCTATTTTAGTTTTACCAATTGAAAAAATGATGGAATAAAATAATTATGATTAATGTAAGTAAAAAAATTATTAATTGGCACACTTTAACGCACAAAGAAAAAATTACTTTATTAAAACGACCTAATATTAATGTTGATAATATAATTAAAAAATCTATTTCACAGATTATCAGGAATGTTAAAAAGAATGGAGATTCAGCCTTACATGCTTATAGTTTAAAGTTTGACCGAGTAAAAGTGAATGATTTTTATGTTTCTCAATCAAGAATTAATAATTCTGATAAATACGTATCTCCCTCGTTTCAAAAAGCTGTTTTAGTGGCTAAAGATAATATTCATGAATTTCATTCTAAACAAGTTTACCCGGATTTAGATGTACAAACTTATCCTGGAGTACGTTGCCAACATATTACTAGACCGATACATTCAGTAGGACTATACGTTCCCAAAGGATCGTTTCCACTAGTATCCACTGCGCTGATGTTATTAGTTCCAGCTCGTATTGCTAAGTGTTCCAATATTGTTTTATGTTCCCCACCTCCAATTAGTAACGAAATATTATATATTGCTAAGATTTTAGGAGTAGATTCTGTTCTAGAGTTAGGCGGAGCTCATGCAATTGCAGCGTTAGCCTTAGGAACGCAGACAATCAAGCGAGTTGATAAAATTTTTGGTCCCGGAAATATTTTTGTTACTGAAGCTAAGTTACAAGTTAGCCGACGCGACATAAATCTTTCTATAGATATGCCGGCAGGTCCGTCTGAAGTATTAATTATTGCTGATCATAATTCTCATCCAGCTTTTATTGCATCTGATTTACTATCTCAAGCAGAGCATGACATTAATGCACAAGTAATATTGGTAAGTACTAGTTCAGTTGTAGCAAAACAAGTAATAAACGAGTTTAACCATCAACTACAAGGTTTATCTAGAAAAAAAATTATTTTAAGTTCTTGGCAAAATAGTAAAATAATTATTACACAGTCTTTATTGGAAAGCTTTGAAGTATCTAATTTATATGCTCCAGAACATTTGATTTTACATATAGACAATGCAAGAAATTATTTATCGCATATACATAACGCCGGTTCGGTATTTTTAGGAAAATGGACTCCGGGGTCTGCAGGTGATTATGTTACAGGGGCAAATCATGTTTTGCCGACATATGGGCACGCGAACACTTTCTCTTCTTTGCGCGTTTCCGATTTTCAAAAAGTAATTACCATTCAAAAAATGACAAAACATTCTTTACAAGATTTATCGTGTAGCATAAAAGAGTTATCTTTATCAGAAGGAATGGATGCACATCATCAATCAGTAATTATTAGAACGAATTCTTTAAAAAAAACAAATGTGATAAATGAGTAATTAACGTTCATATGAAAAAATTAATCCCACAACATATTGTTGATTTACAGCCCTATCAGTCCGCTCGTCGTCTTGGGTTATCTGGGCGTATTTATTTAAATGCAAATGAAGCTCCTTGGAACACTGTAGCAAATTATAAAAATAATAATTTAAATAGATATCCAGATTTTCAATCGAAGGAGTTATTAAAAAAGTACTCTAAATATTCAAGGGTCTCTCCGCATAAAATTTTAATTACTAGAGGTGTTGATGAAGGCATAGATTTATTAATTCGTGCTTTTTGCGTCCAAAATTGCGATAAAGTTATGTTTTTTTCACCTACTTATGATATGTATTCTATTTCTGCAGATATTTATAATATAGAAAAGATTAACATTCCGTTGCTATCTTCTTTTGAATTAAATAAACATGCTATTAAAAAAAATTTAAATAATATAAAAATAATCTATATTTGTAACCCTAATAACCCTACCGGTAATCTCTTTTTAAAAAAAGATATGGTCGATATTCTTAATTTTATTCCTAAAACTACCTTACTGGTAATTGATGAAGCATATATTGATTATTCGGTGAATAATAGTTTATCGTCTAAATTAGATCAATATACTAACCTAGTCATCCTTCGTACATTATCTAAAGCGTTTGGACTGGCTGCGCTGAGATGTGGTTTTATTTTGTCAAATATCGAGATTATTAGAATACTTCAAAAGGTACTCGCCCCATATCCTATCGCTACACCTGTATCGGAGCTCGCTATACAGCATTTGCATTCAGGAAATATACAAAAGATTCAAGGTAATATTTTAAAGATTTTAAAAAATAAAGAGTTTTTAATAAAACAATTAAAAACTTATTCATATATACAAAGAATTTTCCCAAGTGAAGCAAATTTTATTTTAATAAAAGTATTTCAATCTAAACGTCTTTTTAACCACATTAAATCTCACGGAATTATAATTCGTGATCAGTCACATAAATTAGGTTTGGAGAATTGTTTAAGAATATCTATAGGCACGATGAGTGAGTGTAAAGATTTAATTCATGTTTTATCTATATTTGAAGGAAAAAAAAATATACAATGAAAAAAAAATTTTTATTCATTGATCGTGACGGCACTTTGATTAAGGAACCCAAAAAAACACTTCAAGTGGATTGCATTAATAAATTTTTTTTAGAGAAAGATGTTATTTCTTCTTTATTAGCTTTAATACATTTAGGTTATCAGTTAGTCATGATAACGAACCAGGATGGATTAGGGAGCCCTTCTTTTCCTGTTCATAAATTTAGCGAAGTACAGAATTTGCTTTTAAATATTTTTTCTTCACAAAACATTTTTTTTACTAGTGTTTTAATCTGTCCGCATTTCCCCGGTGATCACTGTGGTTGCCGTAAACCTCAAATTTCATTAGTGAGACACTGGGTGCACGATGCTCGCATAGATAAAAAAAATAGCTACGTAATTGGAGATAGAGATACGGATTTACAGCTTGCAGAGAATATGGGAATTAAGTGTTTTTCATATCATCCTGTTTTTTTTTCTTGGAAAAAAATAGTTACTACATTAACATATCCTAATCGATTTTCAGAAGTATCTCGCAATACTGCAGAAACGAAGATATTTATTAAAATTAGCTTAGACGAACCTATAGAAAATTATATTGATACTGGTATTAATTTTTTAAATCATATGTTAGATCAAATTAGAGTTCATAGTGGTATTTTTATGCAGATTAATGTGATAGGGGACTTATGTGTTGATGATCATCATACAGTAGAGGATATAGGGATAGCGTTAGGTTATGCTCTTAAAAATGCTCTTGGAAATAAAATTGGAATTTCTAGGTACGGATTTACTTTACCGATGGACGAAAGCGTTTGTTCGTGTATTTTAGATATTTCCGGTCGTTCATTTTTATCTTTTTTTGCTACTTTTAAATATAAATATGTAGGTGATTTAAGCGTGTGTATGATAGAACATTTTTTTTATTCTTTAAGTCAATCAATGAAAGTATCTCTTCATTTGCATGCTTATGGAAAGAACGATCACCATTGTGCTGAAAGTTTATTTAAGGCATTTGGACGCACCTTAAGGCAAGCTATTAGTTTAAAAGGAAATATTTTACCTACGTCAAAAGGTTTATTGTAATGTCAATTGTCATCATTAATACCGGTTTTTCTAATTTATGCTCTATTCAAAACTCGATTCGTAGGTTAGGCTATAATGCTAGTGTAGCTGATTCGATTCATGAGGTAAAATTAGCTCACAAAATATTTTTACCGGGTGTTGGTTCTGCTGTTTCAGTAATGAGAGCTTTAAGGAAAAAAAATTTATTATCTTTTTTACAGGCTACTAATCAACCTATTTTAGGAATTTGTCTAGGCATGCAGTTACTAGGAACGTATAGCTACGAAGGAAAAAAATGTCTTTTATTAAATAAAATATCTTGTTCAATAAAAAAATTACCTCGTATTGATTGTTCTATTCCTCATATTGGCTGGAATCACGTTTATTATAAAGATCGGAGTAGTTTATTCAACTATATTGATAATGCTACTCAATTTTATTTTTTACATAGCTATTATATGCGTATAAATAAACATATGATCGCAGAATCTACGCACGGTATTAATTTCTGTTCTGCGGTAAAAATAAAAAATTTTTTTGGAGTTCAATTTCATCCAGAAAAATCAGGTATTCCTGGAGAACAGTTAATTAAAAATTTTTTAGAGATATAGAAATATGATTATTCCATCATTAGATTTTATTCAGGGTAAGATCGTAAGGTTATACCAAGGTAATTATAATCACAAAATATATTACGAGACTGATATTTTTGAACAAATAGATCAATATATACAGCAGGGATCTAAATATATTCACTTAGTAGATTTAGACGGATGTAAGAATCCATCTAATCGTCAAAAAAACATTTTAAAAATTATTTCTCATTACAATAAAATCCAATTTCAAGTCGGCGGAGGAATACGCACAACGGAGGATTTAGAAAACTTATTCAATGCCGGCGTTGATAAAGTTGTGATAGGTACATATGCCATTTTACATCCCGATCGATTTGTAAGGTGGTTGAATAAATATAGTTGTGCTAATTTTGTGTTAGCTGTAGATACGAAGATTAATCAAAAAAATGAAAAAAAAATAGCTATTCATGGTTGGAAAACTATCACCGAAGTTAATGTAGACAGCGTACTGCGTGATTTTGTTGCTCATGGATTGAAACATATTTTATGTACAGATATTTCTCGAGATGGAACTTTATTAGGTCCTAATATAAATTTATATCAAAGTTTAAAGACAAATTTTCCGACTATTGAGTTACAGGCTTCTGGAGGAATTGGTTCATTGAAGGATGTGAGTCATTTAAAACAAAACAACATAGATCATGCCATCATTGGACGCGCTTTTTTAGAAAAAAAATTTACTTTTCTGGAGGCTTGGAAATGTTGGCAAAACGAATAATAGCGTGTTTAGATGTCAAGCGAGGCATGGTAGTTAAAGGTATTCGTTTTCAAAATCATGTTATTGTTGGGAATGTTCTTGAGTTAGCAAAATATTATTCTCGAAAAGGAATTGATGAGTTAGTTTTTTATGATATTGCCGCTTCACCAAAAAAAAAATTACTAGACGTAAGATGGATTTCTAGAATTGCTGAATTAATTAATATACCTTTTTCCGTTGCAGGCGGTATTTCTTCAGTAGAAGATGCAAAATTAATTTTATCTTTAGGAGCAGATAAGATTTCTATTAATTCACCAGCATTAAAGGATCCGCTATTAATCAGTAAATTAGCAGATCGTTTCGGAGTGCAGTGTGTGGTCGTTGGAGTAGATTCTTGGTATAATTCAACTAAGGGAACATATCAAGTATTTCAGTATACTGGTAATGAAGACAAATGTCGCTCAACACAATGGAAGACTAGTGATTGGATTAAACATATACAACAATTAGGTGCAGGAGAAATTGTTCTAAATACTATGAATACTGATGGTACAAAAGCCGGTTACGATATTGAGCAATTAAATAAAATACGTAATATTTGCTCTGTTCCGCTCATTGCTTCAGGAGGAGCTGGTAGTGTATATGATTTTTTAAATGTATTTAAAATCTCTAAAGTAGACGGAGCTTTAGCTGCTTCTATTTTTCACAGTAAAATACTTTCCATTTCAAAATTAAAAGGTTTTTTATTGAATCAAGGGGTTATAATTAGACAATGCTGATTGCTAAAGATATAAAAAATTTAAATTGGATTAAGATGAACAATATGATTCCAGCTATTGCTCAACATTACGTTTCTGGAGAAATATTGATGTTTGGATATATGAATCCAGATGCATATAGAAGCACTATTGAAAAAAAATTGTTTACATTATTTTCTCGAAAAAAAAATAGATTATGGATTAAAGGAGAATACTCTAAAAATTTTTTGCATGTTAAGCAGATTTCGACTGATTGTGACTATGATGTTATTTTAGCGCAAGTAAAACCAGATGGAAATACTTGTCATTTAAATAAGTTTAGTTGTTTTACATCTTTTAAATTATTACATTCCTTTTTATATAAATTAGAGAATGTTATTAAATTAAGAAAGAAAAATCCTTCTCGTGATTCTTATATTAGTATGTTATTTTCTGTAGGAAGAAATAGAATAGCTCAAAAAGTTGGAGAAGAGGCTGTAGAAACAATTATAGCTTTTTTAGAAAATAATTCTATTAATTTAATTAATGAAGCGTCTGATTTATTATTTCACTTTTTAATTTTATTGCAGTGCTCTGATATTGATTTAAAGTCTATTATTAAAAATTTAAAACAGCGCTCTGATCAATAGTAAATATTATTTTTCGATATTATTTTAATTGATCTATATCAACATAGTATATTTTAGGCAGAATTTAATTTTAGCGAGGAAATATGTCAAATTATGATATTGGTATTATCGGTATGGGAGTTATGGGAAAAAACTTAGCATTTAATATTGCAAATAATGGGTATACAGTTGCTGTGTTTAATCGATCGCATAACCAAGCAGTTGACCAATTATTTCAAAATCCAGTTAAGCGATTATTTCCGTATCTTTCAATAAACAAATTTATTAATTCTTTATGTTCTCCGCGCTGTATTTTATTAATGATACAAGCCGGCGATCCTGTTGATGAAATGATAAATGTTTTATTGCCTTATTTAAATAAAGGCGATGTAATTATTGATGGCGGTAATTCTTTTTATAAGGACACAATGCGGAGATTTAATTTTCTTACAGAAAAATCTATTCATTTTATCGGTATGGGTATTTCCGGAGGAGAAGACGGTGCGCTACACGGACCCGCTATTATGCCTGGAGGGAGCATAGAGGCATATGATATAATAAAATCTATTTTAAAAAAAATTGCAGCCAAGTATCATCAAGAACCATGTGTAAAATATATTGGACCGAATGGTTCCGGGCATTATGTAAAGATGGTCCACAATGGAATTGAATATAGTGATATGCAATTAATTTCAGAATCTTATATGTTATTAAAATATGTATCCGGAATGAATAATATTGAAATATCCAATGTATTTAAGTCATGGAATCAAGGCGAGTTACGCAGTTATTTAATAGAAATTACGGGAAATATTTTATGTAAAAAAGATTCTGATGGTCAATTTATTATTGATTTTATTTTAGATTCTGCTTCTAGTAAAGGTACCGGTGCATGGACGGCACAAAGCTCTTTAGAGCTTCATTCTCCGACTTCTATGATCACTGAATCTGTTTTTTCTAGGTATTTATCAGAGTGTAAAGCAAATCGAATGATTGCTTCTACACTATTATTGGGGCCTAGAGTATCTAAGATTAGCGATTCTTTACGCGAGGAGTTTATTGAAGATATTCGAAAAGCTTTATTTTTAGGAAAAATTATTTCGTATGCGCAAGGTTTTTCATTGATGAAAAAAGCATCGGAAAATTATTCTTGGAATTTAAATTTTGCAAATATTGCTAAAATTTTTCGTTCAGGTTGTATTATTAGGGCAGATTTCTTAAATTATATTGTATCAGAGTATTCTGCAAATAATAATTTGTTAGATCTGTTATTTACAGAAAGCTTAAAAGATATAATTAACGCATATCAAAGTTCATTGCGAAATATTATAGTTATTGCCATTAATCAGGGAATTTCTGTTCCAGTTTTTTTTAGCGCATTATCATATTACGATGCTTATCGCACTATTAATTCATCCTCTAATTTAATACAAGCGCAAAGAGATTATTTTGGGTCTCATACCTATCAGAGAACTGATAAATCTGGAGTTTTTCATACGAACTGGTTGTAATTCATTATATAATTTTAGTTATTCAAAGTATACAATTTTAGGTATAATGATTTATTCATACATGTACTTATTATTGTATATTGGCGTTTTTTGATTTATATATATTTGTATTCTCATGTGTTTCCTTTTTTAAATTGATAAAATACATAGTTTGTATGATAACAATATATAGAAGTTAGTTTTTTATTTTAACTTCATTATTCAATGTTTAATATTTTATTTTTTGGTATTTTATATATTTATTTTCTACTATTGTGGTTTTTTATGAAAAATTCTACTGATACTATGCTAGTTACATGCGCTTTTCCTTATGCAAATGGAGATATACACTTAGGGCATTTGTTGGAACATATTCAAGCGGATATTTGGATTCGATATTATCGAATGAAAGGTCGTTCAGTTATTTTTATTTGCTCAGATGATGCGCACGGAACGGCTATTATGCTTCAAGCGAAAAAAATGAAAATTAATCCTGAAAGGCTAATTGAGAATGTATATCAACGTCACAGAAGTAGCTTTTTGAAATTTTCTATCTTTCATGATCACTATTCATCTACACATAGTAAGACTAACGAAAAAACATGCAAGAAGATATTTAATATTTTGAAAAGAAAAGATTTAATTCAAGAAAAAGTAATTACACAGTTATATGATGTTAAGTTAAATATTTTTTTATCTGATCGTTTTGTTCGTGGCACTTGCCCGACCTGCAGAGCAAAGCGGCAATACGGTGATAATTGCGAAATATGCGGGGCGATATATGACGCAACAGAATTGCTGAATCCTGTATCTGAATTATCGAATTCTTCTCCCCAAATAAAAAGCTCTAAACATTTATTTTTTAAATTATCTTATTTTTCGGAATTTTTAAAGCGTTGGGTAAACTCAGGTACTGTTCAAGCTTCTGTCGCTAATCACCTAAATCGGTGGTTGGCTATGGGATTGCGTTCTTGGAATATTTCTCGGGATAAACCGTATTTTGGTTTTTTAATTCCGGGTTATGTTGATAAATTTTTTTATGTTTGGATGGATGCTCCTATAGGGTATATCAGCAGTTTTAAAGAATTATGTAATGAGGATGATAAAATTAATTTTTGTAACTTTTGGTCTCGACAATCAAAACATGAATTATATCATTTTATTGGCAAGGATATTGTTTATTTTCATAGTTTATTTTGGCCGGCTATTTTAGAGGGCTGTGATTACAGGAAGCCTACTAAAATATTTGCTCACGGTTATTTGAAATTTAATGGATCGAAGTTATCTAAATCAAAAGGAACTATAATATCTGTAGATCAGTGGTTATCGTATTTTGATTCTGATTCTTTAAGGTATTACTTAGCATCTAAATTATCAGATACGATTGAAGATATAGAAATCAATGTATACGACTATGCATATAAAATTAATTCGGATATTGTTAACAACATAATTAATTTAGCGTCACGCAGCGCTTCTTTTTTAAAAAAACATTTTTTTAATATTTTATCGGATTGTATAATAGAGAAAAGTATATATAAGAATTTTGTTGATAAATCTATAGAAATAGATATTTCTTTTCAAGAAAGAAAGTTTTCGTTAGTAGTGAAAGCAATTAGAAATTTATCTGATATAGCAAATAAATATATTAACACCACAAAACCTTGGATTTTAATAAAACAAAAATCTTCTCGGAATTATGTTCATGGTATTTGCTCTTTGGGGATTAATTTGTTTAGAATATTAATGATATTTTTAAAACCGATTATGCCTAATTTAGTTCGAAAATCTGAATTATTTTTAAATACACCATTACAGTGGACACAAATTAATAAGCCGTTACTTAATCACAAGATTAATGATTTTTCTTGTTTATATGAAAGAATTAAGATTAGCTATGTTGATGAGTTTATGAGGAAAATATAGATTTTTTTAGATAGGGTTAACCCAAGTAATGCGAATGTATTTTTTGTTTCTGCTTGTATCGTTTTTTAACACATCGTTAACATTGAACAATCCAATTCCTGCTACTATTTTTTGACCATAAAATAATAATGGTATTTTATTTCTTAGCCATGGAGGTATACTATTTTTTTGCCAAATTTTTCTTATTTTTAACTTTTTATTAGTATCTTTGTCTATGTATTTTTTTTTAATTTGAAAATGAATGCTAATTAATGAATTTTTTTTCGGATAGGGAATTTTTAGTATTTTTTTTTTTTTTTTGTTTTTATCCGGCGAGACTAGTTTAGTTTTTAAAAACCCTAGTTGATTGGGTAGCTTAAGGGGAATAAAGATATTTTTCCAGGGTATAATAGTATTTTTGATATTATCGCCTGGAATAAAAGCATATATAGTTTTTTTAAATCGTCTAATCTCATAATTAAAGAAAATTATTTTTTTATTATTAAAGTTTTTATTAAGAATAATTTCGTGATTTATTCTCTTTAATATATTGCGCGAGGGTATTCTTTTGCTTAACGCTTCTAACCATTTCTTTAAAACTGAATATCTTACCTCTGGTATTACATTATCAAAATTTAACAAGGACAAAGACCCGTCCGAAAAAACGTTTTTTTTAATAAAGTTAAGGACAAAAAAATTTAAAATTTTTTGATCAGATGTAAGTATGTGCATGCTTGTTGTGCAATTTTTTAAAAAATTAGGCCATCTTTTATATATTTTTGATAAAATTTTATTTCTTAAAAAATTTCTATCATATACATTATATTTATTTGATGGATCTTCTATCCAATTTATTTTATTTTTTTTAGCCCACGAGATAATCTTTTTTTTTGATATATGTATTAAAGGTCGAATAATGGTTATTCCCTGATATTCAGAACAATACTTAATGCCAGATAAACCTCTAATACCGCTACTTCTTTTTAGAGAGAGAAATAAATTTTCGCATTGGTCATTAAGATTATGTGCCGTTAATAGCGTTTCTTCCGGTAATATATTTTTTTTGAATAATTCATATCTTTTTTTTCTTGAATAACCTTCTATGCCGTATTTATTTTTTTGGGGTATGTGAATATTTTCAACTATAATACATATATTGTTAATAATACATATATTTTTACAGAATTGTTGGAATTTTTTAGATTGTGAATATAAATTATGGTTAATATGTATTGCTCGGATGAAGATATCTTTAATTTTTTTTTTTATTTGAACTAGTTGATATAACAGTACAGTGGAATCAACTCCCCCGCTTAACGCTAATAAAAAATTTTTCTTTTCGGGATATAATTTGATGAGTTTTTTTATAAACATAAGTAATCTCGAGTTTTATTTTACGTTCGAGTGGATTTGAACCACTAGCTTCTACTATGTCATAGTAGCACTCTAACCATTGAGTTACGAACGCATAAAGAGTACAGTGTATTAAAAAAACATTTATTAATATGATTTATAATTTTTATATTATAGCATAAAAACATTTTTATTGTTGTTTTTTAATATTAAGAGCTAATAATGATTTTTAAAGAATCAGTAAGCTACAATAGATTATATATTTTTTCTAAAAATTCTTTTATGTAATCTTGTTACTATAATCGCGGTATGTATGAATAAAGAAAAACGTATATTAATTTTAAAAAAATTTGAAATATTTTATATGAACGCTACAACAGAATTGAAATACAATACTTCTTTTGAACTATTAATTGCTATTATTTTATCAGCCCAGTCTTCAGATACGCAGGTTAATAATGTTACTAAGCAATTATTTTCCAAGGTATCTCGGCCATCTGATATACTGAAATTAGGTTTATTAAAGTTAAAAAAAATACTTAGGACTATAGGTTTATTTAACAAGAAAGCCGAATACATTATGAATACTTGTCGTTTATTAGCTAATGTGTTTAATGAATCTATACCGCTAAATATAAATCAACTATTAAGATTACCCGGAGTAGGGCGAAAAACTGCTAATCTATTTTTGAATATTGTATTGAAAAAAAAATATATTGCAGTAGATACACATGTATTTAGAGTATCTAATCGTACTGGATTTGCGACGGGAGCGTCTGTAGGTATTGTAGAAAAAAAATTACACCGTGTTGTTCCTTCTGAGTTTAAACTGTATATTCACGCTTGGTTTGTTATTCATGGGCGCTACGTCTGCATCGCAAAAAAGCCCAAGTGTTTAAAATGCGTTATAAATCATGTATGCGAATATTTTTACAAAAATTTTAATTATATTAGTAAAAAATAGATTAATAATTAAATCTAATACCAATGCGTGAAAAGTATTTTTATTTTTAAAAGCTATTTCGGAATCTGGTATTAAGTGTATATATCGCTGTATTTTTTAATAACATTGGCATTAAAAAATAGCATTTTTAATCGGAATGATATTCATGAATACATGCGTTAAGTTTTTGGGATGCATGTGAATATTATTAAGGTTTAGTTGCGTGCTCACAGAGTTTGGGTGAGTAAAATTATTATTTTTTTAATTAAAAATAACATTATATCAGCTTAAACTAAAGATAGAGGAAAGATATTAATATGCCTTCAACGCCTAATTTTTTAGATCGATTAGAAGAAAAAAATTTTTTTTCCCAAGTATCTAATAAATCACGTTTACACAAATATTTAATTGATAGAAAGATTTTTTTGTATTGTGGATTTGATCCTACAAATAATAGTCTACATGTAGGTCACTTGTTGCCGATATTATGTTTAAAATATTTCCAAAGCTTTGGTCATACACCTATTCTTTTGATCGGCGGAGCAACTGGTATGATCGGCGATCCTAGTTTTAAGCGATATGAAAGAAAGAAAAACTCTTTAGATTTGTTAAGGTATAACCAAACATGTCTGGAGAAGCAATTATTATTATTTTTTCATCAGGATGATCGTATAACAAATAAAGCAATTATCTTAAATAATTATACTTGGTTGAAGGATTTTTCAGTACTTTCTTTCTTAAAAAAAGTAGGAGATTATTTTTCTGTTAATCATATGATTCACAGAGAATCTGTGAAAAAACGGCTCACAAAAGAAAAAACGGGTATGTCTTTTTCCGAGTTCTCGTATAGCTTATTGCAAGCATATGATTTTTCAGTAGTTTATAAACATTATGGTGTAAAATTACAGATTGGTGGCTCTGATCAATGGGGGAATATTTTATCGGGAATACGATTAATTCGAAAATTATATCATGACGAAGTATTCGGATTGACTTGTCCTTTATTAACTAAATCTAATGGAGAAAAATTTGGAAAAACTGAAAGTAACACGATCTGGTTAGATCCGAAAAAAACTAGTCCGTATAAATTTTATCAATTTTGGATGAATATTCCTGATTCTGATGTAAACAATTTTTTTTCTCTTTTTTCTCTTTTTAGCACACAAGAAACAAATATGAGGTTATTAAATAATAATTATATAGAAGAAATTATAAATAAAAAAATTTTTTTAGCAAATTTTTTAACTCAATTTGTACACGGAAGCAATCTTTTAACTGCAGTACAACGTATTGTAAATATTTTATTCGGAAAAGGATCTATTCAAGATATCCAAAAATCAGATTTTTTACAACTACTGCAAGATGGTGTGCCATTGATTAAATGCGGTGAAAAGATAAGCCTGTCTCATGCCTTAGTTAAATCTTTATTATCTCCGTCGTTAACTAAAGCCAGAAATATGATTGTGTCCGGATCTATTAAGATAAACGGTATAGTTCAGAATCAAAGAGACTATGTTTTTATAAAATCGGATGTATTATTTGAAAAATATACTCTATTGTGTCGAGGAAAGAAGAATTATGTTTTAATTCATTGGGATTTATAATCATTTTTTATGATAGTGTTTTGAAAATAAAATTAAGTTTCAATATTTCAGATATTGAAGCTTTCTCCGCATCCACAAGTAGAAATATGATTTTGGTTTTGGAAAGTAAATGATGAATTTAATCCTATAGCGAGAAAGTCTATTGTTGTGTTATTTATTATTGACGTCCATTGTACGGGAATAAAAAATTTAATTTTTTTTTCTGTCAAGACGCATTCAGAAGAATCGATTTTTTTAGCCATAGCTAAGACGTATTTAAAGCCAGCGCAACCAGTTTTTTTTATTTTTATTTGGACGCCGATGTTTTTTTTGCTTTTTTTTAGTAAAAATATAATTTGTTTTTCTGCTTTTTTAGTGATATTAATTTTGATTAAGGGTGTTTTTTTTCTTTTTTGTTGTTTATCTATATTTTTCATATCCGTTTTAATATCTTTTCCTATTAATTAATAAATATATATTTGACTCTTAGAAAAATTGTATTATTTTTTTACATATATGTAAACAGTTATTTAGCATGACTGTTTTATTTACTATAGCGTTGAAACGTTGAATTAATTATTTTTTATATGTTCAGTAATGTTTGTTCTTGTTATCTTAAAGTAAAATTTAATTTTATTAAATTATATTTTTTATGCTAAAATTGATTTATTAGTTCTAGAACTAGAAGAATATATGATAAAATTTTGTTCATGTAACATTGTATGGTTTTAGTTTTTGATTAAGTAATAAATTATGAAATACTAAAACTTTCAAAAAATATTTTTTAAAATTATCTTTTAAAAAAAATATTTTTATAAAAAACGTTTCCATTTTTTTGTATATATTACATATACAGCTTCTTTCACGTATAAATATTACTGCTATTTATTACCACATTTTGATTATATTTTTTATTGATAGGTTTTTATATATTTTTCTTTTTGAGGAGACATAGGGCTATATAAACAGTTGGTTGATTTTTTTAGGCGCATATCTTTTTTATTATTGGCTTTGAAATGATTTTTATCTAATTAAATAGAGAAGAAAATGAAAAATACTAATGAATTAAATAATTTTACAAATGAATTATTAATAACACCAAAAGATTTATTACATCGCTACAAAATTACTCCTAGTGTTCATGACTTCGTTCAATCTACGCGAAGTAGTATTAGAAATATTCTATCGGGTAAAGATAAACGATTATTAGTTATTATAGGTCCCTGCTCCATTCATGATCCCGTTGCAGCGCTGGAGTATGCAAGAGAAATATATACTTTGCGTCAAAAATATTCATCTTATCTTGAAATTATCATGCGAACATATTTTGAAAAACCGCGTACAGTATTGGGCTGGACTGGTTTAATTTCTGATCCTGACTTAGATAATACTTTAAAAGTAAATAAAGGGCTAAGGATAACGAGAAAGTTGTTATTAGCGATCAACCAATTAGGTGTACCAACCGCGACTGAATTTTTAGACTCGATTTTTAGTCAATTTATTGCAGACCTAATTAGCTGGGGAGCAATTGGAGCTAGAACTACTGAAAGTCAGGTTCACAGAGAATTAGCTTCTCATTTACCGTGCCCGATTGGATTTAAAAACGGTACTGACGGAAATATTTTAATTGCTATGGATGCTATTCGCTCAGCTCAAGTAAGTCACTTATTTTTAGCCCCAAATAAATATGGTAAAATAAATATTTTTCATACTTCAGGAAATAATTGTGCTCATATGATTATGCGAGGCGGACGAGTCCCTAATTATCACAAAAGAGACATAGAACGCGCTACTCAGCAGCTAAGAAAATTTAATCTTCCGGAACATTTAATTGTTGATTTTAGTCACGCTAATTCCTTAAAAGATCATAACCGACAATTAAGTGTCGCTGAGTCTATTATTCGTCAAATTGTAAGCGGGTCTAGGGTTATATCTGGAGTTATGGTTGAAAGTTTTTTAAAAGAAGGGGCTCAACCTGTCGATAAAATTCATAATTTAGTTTTCGGTCAGTCTATTACAGATTCGTGTTTAGGTATCCAAGACAGTATTGTTTTGATAAAAAAGCTAGCAGATGCGATTAAAGCGCGATTAGGAATATTTTAGAGTTCTTTATGATATCGCGATCATATTGTCCGTTTTAATTATTAATATTATTGTAGCTGCTACAGCAAGCTTATATTTATTTTTAGAAATATATCTATGTATGGACATATAAAAAATTTATTTTATTTGAGAATATATATTTTTTCATACAAGTTTTTGTTAGGGACCAGATATGCCTGTTATTACATTAGATAACGGAATTAAGAAGACATATAAAAGAGCCATCACTTTACAAGAAATTTTTAAAGATATATATCCAGAGCATGAGTCATACATTATTGCCGGTTTTGTTAACCAGCGACTAGTTGATGTAACTGCTTTAATTACTGAGCATGCGACTGTAATTATGGTTGATGAAAACAATAAGCAGTTTTTAAGCATGGTAAGGCGTTCTGGTATACAACTATTAAACAGAGTGTTAAAGTTAATGTGGCCGGCCGTTAAAATAGCTGGCGGAGAGATAACTAAATCAGGTTTTTACTGTGATATAGATATGCCGTCAGTTTTAGCAAAAAAAGATTTAAAAAAAATTTCTGAAAAAATGCTAGAAGAAATATCTAGCGGATATAATATATTCTCCAAACATGTTAGAAAAAAATATTTTCTAGATTGCTTGAAGAAAGAAGATGAATTATATCAAATTAGTCTTATAAACAAGCATGCTTTAAAAGAAAAAAATATTAATATTTCTTGTCATAAAGAATATTGTGAGTTTTGCTCTCAAGAGCAAGTACCAAATATTAAATTTTGTCGATATTTTTTTCTACAAGATATTTCAGGAGCATATTGGAACGCTGATAAAAATAATAAAATGTTACAAAGAATTCATGTTTTATCTTTTCTCTCTAAAACTCAATTATTAAAATTTATTAATCGCAAGGAAAAACTAGAAAAGCGCGATCATCGTAAAATTGCTAAACTATTAAATTTATATCATATTCAAAAAGAATCACCCGGCATGGTATTTTGGCATCATAACGGGTATATTATTTTTAGACAATTAGAAAATTTTATTCGCCTTAAATTATTTCAAAATAATTATCTAGAAGTAAAAAGTCCGATTGTCATTGATAAGTCTTTATGGGAAAAAAGCGGCCACTGTGAATACTATAGCAAATCTATTTTTCTTACTCAGTCTGAAAATAGACAATATTGTATAAAGCCCATGAGTTGTCCAGCACATGTGCAAATTTTTCAGGATAGTTTAAAATCTTATAGGGATTTACCGATACGTATGGCAGAATTTGGTAGTTGCCATAGGCAAGAATCGTCTGGTTCTTTGCACGGATTAATGCGAGTACGAGGATTTACACAAGATGACGCTCATATTTTTTGTTCCAAAGATCAAATTAAACCTGAATTAAATCACTGTATTCGCTTATTATTTGATTTATATCATGCATTTGGTTTTAAAAAAATTATTATTAAATTTTCTACTCGTCCAAAAAATAGGATTGGAAGTGATGATCTTTGGAATCAAGCAGAAAATGATCTAGAATCTGTTTTAGTAGAAAATAATTTATCTTTTCAATATCAATTAGGCGAAGGCGCGTTTTATGGTCCCAAAATTGAAATTGCATTAGAAGATAATTTGAAGCGAATTTGGCAGTGCGGAACGATTCAATTAGATTTTTATTTAGCTAAAAAATTAAAAGCGTATTATATGGATCGCAATAATATAAAAAAATATCCAATTATCATTCATCGAGCTTTTTTAGGGTCAATAGAGCGGTTTATAGGTATTCTTATAGAAGAATATGATGGGAAATTACCAATTTGGTTAAGTCCGACTCAAGCAGTAGTTATTAGTGTTTCTAAACAACACATTGCTTTTGTAAAAAAGATAGAAAAAAAATTGTTATTTCATAATATTCGCGTTACTTCAGATGTGACAAATAATAGCGTAGGCTTTAAGATTCGGGAATATATAAAACAACATGTACCTTATATTTTAGTATGCGGGGACAAGGAAGTAAAAAAAAATTATGTAACTATTAGGGCGCGCAATAATAACAAGCAATATCAACAAACTATCGATTATTTTATTACAAAAATTCTAGATAGTATTAAATACTATAGTATACAAGATTTTAAAGTGGAGGGTTAGAGTATTAAAGTCGGAAAAAAAAACCAATTATCGCGATCTCATCGTATTAATCATGAAATTCGCTCTACGGAAGTGCGGTTAATGGGCTTGGAGGGAGAGCAAATAGGAATTGTGGGTATCCATCAAGCCTTAGAAACAGCTCAGATGTCTGGATTTGATTTAGTAGAAATTAGCCCTAATTCTACACCTCCGGTATGCCGGATTATGAACTATGGGAAATTTATATATAAAAAAAATAAAGCTTTAAAAATACAAAAAAAGAAACAAAAGGTTGTTCAGATTAAAGAAATAAAATTTAGACCTAATACGGATAAAGGGGACTATCAAGTAAAATTAAGAAATTTAACTCGTTTTTTAAAAGATGGTCATAAAGTCAAGATTACTTTAAGATTTAGGGGGCGTGAGATGGCTCACCAAAGTCTTGGTGTCGACATGCTGGTGAGGTTAAAAAATGACTTGTCCGATGTAGCGAACATAGAGTTTTTTCCTACAAGAATTGAGGGTCGTCAAATGATAATGTTCCTCTCGCCAAAAAATAAATAATTAATCAGAATATCTATTTTTTTTGTTTTCTTTTTATTTTAAGTATTTTTCAGGAAATATTATGCCTAAAATTAAAACTTTGCGTAGTGCTGTAAAAAGATTCAGAAAAACCGCTTCAGGTCAATTTAAGCGTAAACAGGCAAATTTGCGTCATATTTTGACAAAAAAGAACACAGATTATAAACGCCATCTTCGTAAAAAAATTATTCTTGCTTCGTCCGATAACAAAAAAGTATCCTTATTTTTACCTTATTTTTAATTTAGCGTTTATTTTCGTATACATTGTATTTCAGGGGATTATATATGGCACGTGTAAAACGCGGCGTTACCGCGCATGCTCGTCATAAAAAGATTATTAAATTAGCTAAAGGTTATTATGGAGCCAGATCTCGAGCATATCGAGTAGCTAATCAAGCGGTTATTAAAGCAGGACAATATGCTTATAGGGACAGAAGAAACAAAAAAAGAAATTTTCGAAAATTATGGATTATTAGGATTAATGCAGCAGTTCACGGTTATAATTTATCATATAGTCAATTTATGCATGGATTAAAGGTATCGTCAATTAATATTAATCGAAAAATGTTATCAGAGACCGCAATTTTTGATAAAGAGGCATTTGGTATTTTAATAAATCATTCTAAAACAGCTTTATCGCATTAATCAATTAAAACATTTTTAAGAATTTTATAAGAGGGAGTAACCAGTCTCCCCTATATATTTTTGAAAAAATATTTATAAAACATATACATTAATTTTATCAAATAAGTACATTGGTATAACTGTGAAATTAAAACAAGAAATATTCAATTCTTTAAATAAAATCTCTGTCACGATAAAGAGTGAAATAAAAAATATAAAAGATTTAACTGAATTAAATAACTTTAAGTCTAAATATTTAGGCAAAAAAAGTATTATAACATTATATTTTAGTAAATTAGCATTAGTGAATATTCCAGAAAGAATACAATGTAGTAGTATTTTAAATACCTTTAAGCGTAAAATTAAACATAAAATTATTCAAAAAAAGAGCAGTTTAAGAAATAGATTTTTGTCAGATCAGGCTCAAAGCTCGTATTTAGATTATTCTTTACCTGGCCGCCGCATAGAGCGAGGCAGTTTACATCCTATTACAATGATTATAAATGAAATTAAAGAAATTTTTTATCAGTGGGGATTTGTAATATACTCTGGTCCAGAATTAGAAAATATATACTATAATTTTGATTCTTTAAATATTCCTATCAACCATCCTTCTAGAAGTATGGGAGATACTTTTTGGTTTGATTCCAACCATGTATTACGCACTCAAACTTCTAGCGCGCAGATGAGAATTTTAAAAAAGTATTCTTATCCTATTAAAGCTATTGTTCCTGGAAAAGTTTTTCGGCGTGATTTTGATCATACGCATACTCCCATGTTTCATCAAATTGAAGGACTAATAGTCGATAAATCAATCTCTTTTTCAAATTTAAAGTGGATTTTAAAAAACCTAGTTATTAAGATTTTTAAAAAAAATATTAAAATTCGTTTTCGATCTTCATATTTTCCATTTACTTGTCCGTCTGCTGAAGTAGATATTCAAAATAAATTTGGAGATTGGATAGAAATATTAGGTTGTGGCATGGTTCACCCTAATGTTTTAAAAAACTTTAATATTGATCGAAATATTTATTCTGCTTGTGCTTTTGGCATGGGAGTAGAAAGAATAGCTATGTTAAAATATTCATTATCCGATATTCGTTATTTTTTTGAAAACGATATACGTTTTTTAAAACAATTTGTTTAATAGTGAGAAATAGGGATGAAGTTAGGAGAAGAATGGTTGCGTGATTGGATTAATCCTCCGGTCTTAAATAAGAAATTATGCAAGCAACTAATAGCATTTGGTTATGAAGTAGAGCTCGTTAAGGGAAAAAAACTATTTTTTTCTAATACTAAAATTGGTCAGATTGTTTCTAAAAAAATATGTAATGTAAATAATAGGTTTACTTCATATAAAGTATCTCTTTCAGAGAACTACTTTGTTTATATAAAATATGCAGAAAAAAAATATTTATCTCAGGGCAAGAAAGTGCCTGTTGTTTTTTCTAGCCCTCTAAATATTGTAGATATAAAAAAAAGTTCTTTAGATCAAGTCGATATGACAGTTTGCACTTTTGCTTCTTATCATTTCCTAGGAATAGAAAAAAATAATTATGAAATTCTGATTTTATCAGATAATGCAATGATTGGATCTAATATTACAGATTTTTTTGCTCCCTATCGCTATAGTATGAAGTTTTTCCTTCCTTTTAATCGTACAGATTTGCGCTCTGTTTGGGGCTTATCAAGAGAAGTAGCGATATTAAATAAATTGCCGTTACCTAATTTAAGGCATTCTACTATCTTGGATCAAAAAAGGTCTTTTAATAGCGCCATCAGAGTGATTACTAAAAGCAGTTATATACAATATATTTTTTGTGAATTTCATCATATTAAGATGAAATCGGTTTTACCTTTTTTTATGCAAGAACGGTTAAGAAGATCTAATGCGTTAACTAAGAATATTATTTCTAACATAGTTAATTATGTATTTATCGAAACAGGATACTGGTTTCATGTATTTAATTTAGACCGCTTGGGTCCAAAATTATATATAAAAATTATAAAGAACAAAAAGTCTATTCAAGATAGTGATAAAAAAAATATATACTTACCAGTAGGAACTATTGTTCTAGAAAATTCTAAAAAAATTTTGTCTTTTGAAGATATGGAATATGTTAACTGTAGAAAGATAAATATTTCTACTAAAAACTTATTTTTAGGTTCTCTTTGTGTTGATTTTCATTTCCTTCAAAATCGGCATTTTTCTATGCCAAATTTATCAAGGCAAATAGAGTATTCTAAATACAATACAAACCCGTATATACAGAAAAATATTTTCGAGTATATTCAAAAATTAATATTAGATATATGTGGTGGGATATCATCTAAATCTCAATTTCATTCAATGCAGAATAATGAACGACCCCTTAATACTTTAGTACTAACTATTGAAAAATTAAATAAAATTTCCGGTATTTTTTTTACTAAAAAACAAGTTATATCTATTTTGAATTTTTGTCATTTTTCTTTTTTTGAAAAGAAAAATAATTTTTTTGTGACTCCGCCGTATTGGCGTACCGACATAAATTTTACGGAAGAATTAATTGGTGAGATTATTAGAGTGTATGGTTGTGAAAATGTTAAACTGCAACCTCCTGAAGAGTATACATATAATTTAGAATATAAGAAAGAATGTATCTCATTGTCACGTATTAAATTATTCCTTATTGATCGAGGATATTTTGAAATTATTTCCTATAGTTTCGTTAATTCTCAGATACAAAAATTGTTTTCTGCTCCATGCAATATTTTAAAAATTCAGAATCCTATTTCTAGAGACATGTCTGAGATGAGAGTATCGTTATGGATTGGTTTATTAAATTGTATTTCTTATAATCAAAAACGACAACATGAGTCTATTCGAGTTTTTGAAACTGGATTGTGTTTTTCGTCACAAAAAAAAAATTCTATTAAAATTATTCAGCAGGAATATTTATCTGCAGCAATTAGTGGGTTAGCGGGTCGCCGAGAGTGGTATTCTGTAAACAGAAAATTTGATTTTTATGATTTAAAAGGAGACTTAGAGTCTATTTTAAATTTATGTGGAAAGTTAAAAAATATAGAATTTATTTCAGAAAAGTTTATAGGTTTATGTGAACAAAACAGCGCAGGGATTTATTTAAATGGCCAGTTTGTTGGTTGTATTGGAATATTAGATGCCAAGTTTTATGAAGTTTTTGATTTAAAAGATTCTGTAATTTTATTTGAGATCATGTGGAAAAAAATTCGTGATTTACCGTCTTTAGAGATACAGCACGTATCAGAATTACCGATTAGTAAAAGAGATATTTCTATTATTGTATTTAATTATGTTTTGGGAAAAGATGTTTTAAGGATTTGTCATCAACATACCAGTATTCAGAATACGGGTATATATATATATGACGTGTATTCGGGACCAAATATACCCCGGGGAAAGAAAAGTATGTCTATTTGCTTTACTTTTAATAGCGCTACAAGCTCATTATGTGAATCTGATATTAATTTAAATATTTTACAATGTATGAAGGCTTTACAAAATAAGTTGGGGGCAATATTAAGAGATTAACATAATTTTATTGACTAAAAATGTTTTATATTATTTAGTCGTTTAATTAAATTAAAGTAAACAAGTATAAAAAATTGCATCGAGATACTTTAGGGGGAAATATATAAAATATTTAGCAGTAAAAAAAATAGTAAATTTATTTCGTTGAGTAATCTGGTTTAAGCTGCGCGGAGAACAGTCTGTAAGAAAGTTCAAGCTGGTAAATATTTTTTAAGTATGGAATATGATGCATCATTAGTTAAAATTTTAGATTAGACGGTCATTTAAAATACATTTTTTTAACTTTTTTTAGCTTGAGTATGATATTTTTGTTTTATTTAAGATAGCAAAAGTATTATCAGGAATTAATTTATATTTTTAGGATTTTAATTCATAAAAGCGTAATTACGTTGAGAAAACTAAAATATTGCTTAATTAAAAAGTTATATTTTTAGTATTTTATTTTTGTAATAAACTAATATTTGAAATAAAAAAAAGTTTTTTCAAGTGAATAGTATTAATTATACTGTATTTTCATGAATTAATTTAATTAAATTTAATGAAATTTTTTATAGTATTTATTCTCTTTAAACAAATTAAAACCTTTGTTTTATTAAAAAAATTTACATTAATTAGATTATTAACATTGTATACATTGAATACAGTATAAAATACTATATTGATAGGAAATAAAATATTTTTATAATAAATATTCCAAAATAGCGCCAAAGTTGGTATAAATACTAGAGAAATCATTAATTTTTAAAAAAATACAAGGATACAGTAAATCGATATAATTATTTTTTTAAAACGTTAAAAAAAAGAAAAATCAGCAATGGATAAAAATATCTCTTGTACTTTTTTGAGGAGAAACACTCGGTAGGAGCGTATTCGTATGTTTTTATCATAAACAAAAGAATTTTTAAAAAAATTTTCCATTGGCAGACATAGTTTTTCAATCATTTTCAACATATTCGGGTAGTTGATGTTTTTTGATGAAGTAGTTTGGTTATTAATTTGTTTAATTAAATCTATTATTTTTTTTTCATTTTGAGAAGAAAGCGCTAAAGAACTAGAGCTTAACGGATTTACTGGAATAATTTTTTTTTGTTTTTCTTTTTGTGAAAGAATATTATTGATTCTTTTATAAATATTTAAAATTTTTTCTATATTATTTTTTTTTTGAAATTGGTGCAAAGCTTGAATGCGTGTATCAACGTGAATTAGATTGGTTAACTTAAGAGATAACACGGACAAGATAGTTTTTTTAGTATATTTTTTTTTTAAACATAAAGATTTGTATTTAGAATATATAAAATCTAGAATTAGTTTTTTTATTTTTTCTAATTTTTTTGTTTTATTATATAATTTAAGAGATTGTGTAATTAATTGTCCAAGATTGATGGATATTTTTTTTTCGATTATAATTCGCACTACACCAATGGTAGCCCTGCGTAGAGCAAATGGATCCTTTTTTTGGGTAGGATATTTTTTAATACTAAAGATTCCAGTAATAGTGTCTATTTTTTCAGAAATACTTAATATACAAGAAATTTTTTGTGTTGGTAAGCAAGATTGAGAAAAATTGGGTAAATAGTGTTCTTTAATGGCCAATGCAACGATTTTATCCTCTTGATCAAATAAAGCGTAATACATACCTATAATACCTTGCAAATAAGGATATTCGGTAACAATATTAGTTGTTAGATCACATTTAGATAACATTGCAGAACGATTTAACAAAGGACTATCAACATTTTGATCTTTAGCAATATATTGACTTAATTCTTGCATTCGGAGTGTTTTTTCATACATGGACCCTAAATCTTTATGAAAAGAAATTTTTTTTAATAAAGTTAATCGATCTGATAATTTTTTATTTTTATCCCGTTTGAGAAAAAATTTTATGTTACTTAATTGAGCATGTAGGACTTGTTCGTTTTCTTTAATGATTTGCGATGAGTTAAGTGTATCGACATTACTGATTAAAATAAAATTGTTTGTTATGTTCTGTTTATTTGTTTCATATAAAGGAAAATATTTTTGGTTGTTTTCTATGATATAGACTAGTATATCCTGAGGTATTTTGAGATATTTTTTTTTAAACTGCCCCAAATAAGCTTTTGGCCAGTCTACTGATAATGTTGTTTCTCGTAATAGCTTTTTATTAAAAAAAATTTTTTTATTAATAGATTTTGCTAGTTGATCTATCTGATTGAATATATTCTGTTTTCTTTTTTTATAATTAATCATTATATATTTATTCTCAAAAAATTCTTCTGTATATGAATTAGCATGGTTAAAAATAATTTTTTGAGGAGACATGAGAAAATGTCCATAAGATATATTATTAGACGTAATACCGGGAAGGTTTAAAGAAATAATTTTATGATTTAGCAAAGTCATAATATTTCGTATAGGACGAGAAAATCTAATGGAATTATTATTCCACAGCATGGATCTTTTTAGCGGTATTTTTTTAATGGTTTTAGGTATAATTTGTGCTAATAAATCATTTAAAGAAATAGATTTTTTTTTATAGAGATACGAGAGATATATTTTTCCTTTTATTTCTATTTTTTCTACCGCATTGATGGAAATGTTATATTTTTTTTTCCATTGTCGAGTTATGTCTTTTACGTGGTGATCGACATTATACCCGTTGCTTATGAGGGGGCCTATTTTTCTGATATACTTGGATTCAGGAGAATATAATAAAGAAAATACTTTTAATGCTATTTTTGTAGCTGTATAAAATAAAGAAATAGATGAATAAGAAATTTTATTTTTTTTTAATTCTTCTTGTAAAATAAGATAAAAAGAATTTGCTATTTTTTTAAGTTCGCAACTCGGTAAGGTTTCGGTTTGTACTTCTATTAGCAGTATTTTGTAGTTCATTGTTTACTCTTTCATATAATTATTTATATATTGTATAGCGATTTGTTTTATTTTTTTACGTATCTTTAAAATATGATCTGTTCGATCAGTAGTAGACAATATTTTTTTACAATCTAATAAATTAAAATAATGAATAGCATATAGCATATGCTCGTATGCTGGAATGCATAGAGGATTCGGCAATTGTATGAGTCGCGCGGCTTCTTTTGCGTGTATATCAAATAATTTTGTTAATATTTTACTATTAGAGAATTCAAAATTATAAGATGAGTGTTCTTTTTCATGATCTATAAATATATCAGAATATTTTGTTTTTTTGTTTTTTGCATCGCTCCACAAGATATCAAAAATATTATTAACCTTTTGTATGTGCATCGCAATTCTTTCTAGCCCATAAGTAATTTCTATAGTTGATTGATCGCAGTTAAGTCCACCCATCTGCTGAAAATATGTTATTTGGGTGATTTCCATTCCATTTAATCGCACCTCCCACCCTAAGCCTGATGCTCCTAAGGTTGGGTTTTCCCAATTATCTTCTATAAATCGAATGTCGTTATGACTTATGTTAACACCAATTTTTGCTAAAGAACGGAGATATAAACGTTGAATGTGATCGGGAGCGGGTTTCATCAAGACTTGAAATTGATAGTAATGCTGTAAGCGATTAGGTATATCAGTATACCTCCCGTCAGACGGTCTTCTAGTCGGCTGAATATACGCTACAGCGACTTTTTTTTTTTTTAAAACGTTGAAAAATGTATGATAATGAAATGTCCCTGCGCCGATAGAAATATCTAATGGTTGTAGAATAGTACAGGTGTTTTGACTCCAAAAGTGCTGTAATTTTTGTAGTATTTCATTAAATGAATCTTTGTATGTTGACATTTTTTTCTTCTTTATTTTATGCATAGTATTTTATCGATTTAAAAAGAACAATATAGATATTTATATTTTTAAATTATGTTAGTAACATACTATAATAGCGGTATAGTTAAATAAACCATGATATCTTTGGAAATATATTTTTAATACATCATAATTAAGTAATTTTTATAAAATAACAATGTTTTATTATTTTACTTGTCATGATTATAATAAAAGTAATCTAGGTATTCTATCTTTATTTTCAATAATACATATTTATTTTAAAGAGAAGTAATCAGCTATGATAAAATATATAGGAGCTCATGTGAGTATTTCTGGGGGATTAGAAAAATCTGTATCACGAGCTTATCGATTAGGAGCGACGGCTTTTTCTTTATTTGTTAACAATCATTTAAGGTGGTGCCATAAACCTTTAACTGTGAGCACAGTTGATAATTTTCGTAATTCCTGTAAGCGATATAAGTATCTTTCTTCTCAAATTTTACCTCATAGTAGTTATTTAATTAATTTAGGTCATCCGAATAAAGAAATGAGAAAAAAATCCTGTCAAGCTTTTATGCAAGAAATTTATCGTTGTTATGAATTAGGATTAACAATGATTAATATTCATCCTGGAAGTTCTTTGCGTCAAATTACAGAAAAAAAGTGTTTAGAAAATATTTCTAGCTCTATTAATATGATACTAAACAAAACAAAGCGGGTAATCATTGTTTTAGAAAATACAGCTGGCCAAGGAAGTAATGTAGGGTATTGTTTTGAGCATTTAGCATTTATCATTAAAAAAATAGAAGATAAATCAAGAATTGGGATATGCTTAGATATTTGTCATTTGTTTGTATCAGGGTATCAGTTGAATGATATGAAAAACTTCTTATATACGTTTAAACAATTTAATAGTTTGATCGGTTTTAAATATTTATTAGGCATTCATATGAATGATTCAAAAGGATCATTTAATAGTAGATTAGATCGTCATCATAATTTAGGATGTGGAAAAATAAAAAAGCATGTTTTTTCGCGCATTGTTCAGATGCTAGAATTGCAAGAGATCCCAATAATTTTAGAAACGAAAGATAGTAGTTTATGGAAAAATGAAATTTTATGGTTAAAAAAACAATCACTATTATGTAGCTTTAGCATCTTAGACGCATAATAATAGTTTTTATTCCTAAAAACATTTTTTTATTCGCAGCTAATAATTTGTATAAATATAAATTATACTATTGTTTTATTTTAAAAAAAAGGAATATAGACGTGATAACATTACAAGCAGTTGATCGTTTAAAAATAGGTACTAATAATAGTCGATATGTTCGTCGAGTGAATCATCAGGTTCCAGCAATAATATATGGGAAAAAAATTGTAAAAAAAAGAGGGTTATTAATTTTACTAGAACATGAAAAAGTTTTTGATTTATATAAAAAAAATTTTTTGAATGCTTCTAGATTATTAATACGTTTAGAAAAAGAGGAATTTTATGTTACAGCAAAAGATATTCAGCATCATGCGTTTAAACCAATATTACTGCATATAGATTTTTTATGTATTTAGTTTAGAAAATAATTTGTATTGTGTTGATTTTTTCGGTTTACTTAAAGGTTTATTAGGTTTTTTGTGTATACGGTATTTTTTAATTACTATTGTCATTAATTTTGTTATCGGCACGTATTTTTTCTTTTTTTCTTGATTGAATAAAAGATTGACAAAATTTTTTCGTGCCGACTATTGCTTATTAATAAAGTATTATTTTTTTTTGTAAAAAAAAAAAAAGAAAAAAAAAGTATCTCTTGTTTAGCTATATTTTTTAATAAAGGTATTTTAAGGTTGAAAAAGACGCTTAAGATATTTAGAACATGTGATTTTTTACAATAAAGCGTTTAAAATAATTCACTAATAAATACATTGATATATCGTATTTAATGATTTTTGTATTAAATAATTTTCATGATAAATGTATTCATGTTAGATATATATTTTGAAACATTTTTTAACCGGAATAAAAATTTAGCTGCTACATTTGTGTCATATAAGAAAAAAAAGATTAATTATAACAGTGTTTTTTTTATAATGTATCCGACTATAAGTTCTTCAGATAGTTTAATTTTTTTATAAACAATGTTATGAGTATTAAAATATCATTAACGGTATTCAGAAAAAATATTTATAAAATTTTTAATTATAAGCTTACAGAAATCAATAATTTTTTAATACATAAATTATTGTGATTTTAATCGTTGTTGAAGAGTTACGTGCGTTTAAATGTTTTCTGATCATGTTTTTACTCACGCGGATATAAATATATTTTTTTATCTATTTAATTAAAAATTAACGGATGATATCGTTAATTAGATCACACACACATTCTATGTGTTGTGATAAATAATTTTTTATTTTCTAGGGTAATGTATGGGTTTTTTATAATATTACACCGGGTATATATTTTGACTGGATAGCGTTACAGCGATGATATAAAAATGAATAAAGTTAAAATATTGAATAATTTATGAGTAACAGATAGTTATATACAATAATATATCCGGACGGACTATTTTCTCGTTCGTCAATATTTTTATGGTATATATATAGTTAATTCTGTATGGCATTTAAATAAAATAAGGTTTCTTTTTTTTTAAAAGAGAAAACAACATAGTTAGAGTGATGCAATACATGATAAATTTTATTTTTATAGATAAAAAAAGATATACGCTTATTTATTTCGTTGTGCAGAAAAAAGTAATTTCATTAAGGACCAGAAGCTTTTATTTGATTATTAAATATGATCTGTATAATTGAGTTTATATGGATTAAGACTACTGTAGCATAATAGTTATAATTACTATTTATTATGATGTACTCAAAATTTTAGTAAGGAAATAATTGCGAGATGTATATAAAAAATCGGCCTATTAAACGATTAGGACAAAATTTTTTAATAAATAAAGATATTATTGATAAGATAATACAAAAAATCGGCTTACACCATGATGATAATATTTTTGAAATAGGGCCTGGATTTGGGGCTTTAACTTTTCCTATATGTGATATTGTTCGTTTTAATATTACGGTATTGGAAATAGATAAAAGAATTGTTTTTTTTTTATCGAAATGCAAATATAGCAAACAATTAAATATTATTTTAATTGATGCTATGAAATTTGATTTCCAGCTTTTTTTTTCTTTACAGAAAAATATTCTGTATCGTTTTATAGGTAATTTACCGTATGGTATTTCTACTAGTTTTTTTTTATATATTACTCCCTATCATAATAACATTCTCGATATACATTTTATGTTTCAAAAAGAAGTAGCTAACAGAATCATAGCGAAGCCTGGAACGAAAGAATATGGGAGATTAAGTATTATGGCGCAATATTTTTATTTTATAACTCCTATTTTACGTGTTCAAAAGCATAATTTTTTTCCTACCCCGAAAGTAGACTCAATTTTTTTAAAATTTAAACCTTATTATAAGTATAATCGAGATGAGACATTACAGCACTATTCTGCGTTACAGTTAATTACCCGGAAAGCTTTTCAACATAGGAGAAAACTTTTATATAAAAATTTATCTCTCTTGTTTTCGAAAAAAGAATTATTAAAAGTAACGATTAACCCGTTGGCACGAGCAGAAAATATTTCAGTGCATCAATACTATTTATTGGTAAATTATTTTTTAAAACGAGAAAGATAGTATATATATTTTTTTTTCATCAATAATTTAGGAATTATTATCTTTCGCGTTGTGATTATGAAACAGAAAATCACGTATAAAGTGACCATAATCAAAAATATTTATATTATAAAGGTAATAATTTGTTTATGAAATGTAAATATCTGCGACTAGTGGTGTATTTTATTGTTTGTTTGTTCATAATTTTTCCGGTATTGGTGTATTAATAAATCATTTAATATATTGATAAAGTGAAAGTTTATATAATGTATTGATAGAAAAGAAATAAATTAATTTATTTCTTTGTGTAGATCTTGCAAGCATGTTATAGGATATTTTCCAATATATTGAAAAGTAGAGACAGTAGCATACGCTCCGTTTAACGTAGAATCAAAATGTATTTTGTGTTTTAATGCGTTTTTTCGAATTTCATAGATTTTTTTATTTTTTTTGTTATTTACAGATGTATCTATGATATAAATATATTTTTTATTTTTTATATAATCTTCTATATTGGGTCTTCCTTCGTTAAGTTTATTGGCTAGCGTAGTATATATTCCTGCAGATTTTAATATTAGATGAGTCTCTTTAGTAGCCTCAATATCAAAATTTAATTTTTTTATTTGTACCGCTAGATTAATAATTGAATTTTTATCAGACGTTGCAACAGATAATAATATTATTCCTCTTTTTTTAAGTTTGATTCCGGTCCCCAGCATAGCTTTATAAAAAGCTAATGAAAAATTTTTTCCAATGCCCATTACTTCTCCAGTAGATCGCATTTCTGGACCTAAAAAGGGATTTACTTCTGGAAACTTATTAAATGGTAACACTACTTCTTTGACTGAATAATGCTTAGGAACAATTGTCTGGCTATATCCTTGTTGTGACAAGGTTTGCCCACAAATAGCTCGCATAGCTATTTTTGCTAACGGAATTCCGATGGCTTTGGAGATAAAAGGAACAGTTCGCGATGCTCTCGGATTAACTTCTAAGACAAATATTTGTTCTTTTTTGATAGCAAATTGAATATTTATCAAGCCTAGTACTTTTAACTTAATAGCTAAAATTTTGGTTTGTTTTTGTATTTTTTTGTTTATGTGTGAACTTATAGTATAGGCGGGTAATGCGCAAGCAGAATCACCTGAGTGGATTCCAGCTTGTTCTATATGTTCCATCACCCCACCGATAAATATCTCTTTTCCATCACAGACAGCGTCAACATCTATTTCTATAGCATTATCTAAATATTGATCTAATAGAACGGTTGGATGAATTGATTTGTCTTTACGTCTTGAAAAATATCGGGCTAACTGACTATTGGTAGAGATAATTTCCATGTCACGACCCCCTAAAACGTATGACGGCCTGACAAGAATAGGGTATCCGATAGAATCAGATTTTTCAAGAGCTTCCTTTATATTATCAGCAGTATCATTAATGGGTTGCAGTAATTTCAATTTTTTGACTATTTTTTGAAATTTTTTTCTATTTTCAGCTATATCAATATTTTGAGGTTGCGTTCCCAAGATATTAATTCCTTCTTTTTGAAAATATTTAGCTAATTTTAGTGGAGTTTGTCCGCCATATTGAATAACAACTCCTAAAGGTTTTTCTATTCTTACAATTTCTAGGATTGCTTCTAGTGTTATCGGTTCAAAATATAAGCGATTAGAAATATCGTAATCTGTAGAGACTGTTTCTGGATTACAGTTAATCATGATGGTTTCATATTTGTCTTCTTTCAATATTTGAGACGCATGCACGCAACAATAATCAAATTCGATACCTTGACCGATTCTATTGGGTCCGCTACCTAGGATAATAATTTTTTTTTTATTTTCGGTAGGTAAGGATTCGCATTCATCCTCCCAAGTAGAGTACATATATGCTGTTTCTGTTGCAAATTCAGCAGAACATGTATCTATGCGCTTATATACAGGGTGTAAGTTCATTGATTGTCGGAGTTTCCGGATTACATCTTCTTTGACATTAATTAACTGAGCAATTCGTAAATCTGAAAATCCTTGAGATTTTAAAAATTTTAATTTTTTTAAGTTTAAATCACGTATTTTTATTTTTTTTGTGCCTTCTTCTATAGTGATTAAATTTTTAATTTGTTGTAAAAACCAAGTATCTATACCTGTTAATTTTTTTATTTTTTTGATAGTCCACAACAATCTAAATGCTTCTCCGATATACCATAATCTTTCTGGGCCGGCTTCTTTGAGTTCATAATGTATTTTTTTTTCTTTTAAAATATTATATGGCATATTTTGATTAGCGATATTGATATCAAATCCTGTAGATCCTGTTTCTAAGCTCCGCATGGCTTTTTGTAAGGATTCAGAAAATGTTCGACCGATAGCCATAACTTCCCCAATAGACTTCATTTGCGTGGTTAATCGATCATCGCATCCGTGAAATTTTTTAAAATCGAATCGAGGTATTTTGACAACAACATAATCAAGACAGGGTTCGAAAGCTGCAGGCGTATTTTTTCCTGTAATTTTATTTGTCAATTCATCTAACGAATATCCTATAGCTAGTTTAGCAGCAATACGAGCGATAGGAAACCCCGTTGCCTTAGACGCCAGAGCAGATGATCGCGATACTCGTGGATTCATTTCTATTACAATCATATTTCCGTTTTTTGGATTAACAGCAAATTGTACGTTTGATCCTCCATTTTTTAAGCCAATCTCCTTAAGAATCAAAATAGCTGCATTACGCATATTTTGATATTCTTTGTCGCTTAAGGTTTGAGCTGGTGCAACTGTAATGGAGTCCCCAGTATGGATGCCCATAGGATCCATATTTTCGATTGTGCATACAACGATAAAGTTTTCTGATTGATCCAGCATTACTTCTAGTTCGTATTCCTTCCAGCCAATTAATGATTCATCAATTAATAGCTCAGATATTGGCGATAACTCTAATCCTCGCATACAAATTTTAATAAATTCTTCTTTATTATAAGCAATTCCTCCTCCGCTACCACCCATTGTGAATGATGGTCGGATAATGCATGGAAAACCAATAGATTTTAATATTATTTTTGCCTCTTCGAGGGTGTGAGCTATACCGCATTTTGCTGTTTGTAAATTAATTTTTTGCATAGATTTCTCAAATAAAAACCTATTCTCAGCTTTTTGTATGGATTCAATGGTTGTCCCTAAGAGTTCTACGTTGTACTTCTTTAAAATATTTTTTTGATGTAACTGTAATACACAATTAAGGGCTGTTTGGCCCCCCATAGTAGGTAAAATGGCATCGGGTTTTTCTTTTTTTATAATTTGAGTAATAATATTTACATTAATGGGCTCAAGATAAGTAATATCAGCTACTTCGGGATCAGTCATAATTGTTGCGGGATTAGAATTAATTAAGAGTACTTTGTACCCTTCTTCTTTTAATGCCCTGCATGCTTGCGCCCCGGAGTAATCAAATTCACACGCTTGTCCTATTATAATCGGACCCGCTCCTATAATTAATATAGATTGTATATCATTTCTTTTTGGCATATAAATTTTCCTGTTCAAGCATATTTTTAGTAAAAATATCAAATAACATTTGAATATCATGAGTTCCAGGACTGGATTCCGGGTGCCCTTGAAAGCTAAAAGACGGATGGTTTTTTAAGGCAATACCTTGAATAGACTGATCAAATAAAGAGATATGTGTAACTAACATGTTTTTTTGTATAGTATTAGGGTTAATAGTAAAATTGTGATTTTGCGAAGTAATAAAGACGCGTTTAGTAAATATATTTTGTACCGGATGGTTGGATCCGTGGTGTCCAAATTTCATTTTTATGATTTGAGCTCCAAGGGATAATGCCAAAATTTGATGACCTAGACAAATTCCAAACATTGGAATATTATAATTTAATAAGGCTTTTATATTGAGAATTGTTTTTGTATAAGATCTAGGGTCTCCGGGGCCATTAGACAATAAAATTCCTGATGGTTTTAAAGATATTAGTTCATTTGCAGGTGTGTCAAATGGAACTAATGTGATTTTACATTTCATTTTTTTTAAAATGTTCAATATATTTTTTTTAACGCCAAAGTCATATACAATAACATGAAATTTTTTTTTTATATATATATCCTTGTCGCTTATATCGCGCCAAACCTGAGTTTTAGTTACTCCAACTGATGGTATAGAATGATATTCTATTTTTTTTCTATAATTTTTTATATTTTGAAAAGCGCGTTTAATATGAATAAACTCTTCAGATTGAATACATCCAAATTGTGATCCAGTTTCCCGTAAAATTCGTGTTAATTTTCTTGTATCAATATCCGATATAGCAACGATTTTGTTTTTTTTAATATATTGATGAAAATTTTCTGTACTTCGAAAGCTACTATCAATAGGGGAGATAGAGCGGACGATAATACCGTTGGCTTGAATCTGACAAGACTCTTCATCTTCTACATTTGCGCCAACATTGCCAATATGAGGACAGGTAAATGAAATAATTTGTCCAGAATACGATGGATCTGTTAGTATTTCTTGATACCCGGTCATAGCGGTATTGAAGACTATTTCACCTACTGTTTCTCCTGTAATACCCGCGTTAATTCCAGTAAATATGTTTCCGTCTTCTAATACTAGCTGTGCTAATTTTGTCAAAACATTCTCCTAGGTCATAACTTTATATAATATTTTTCTTCTTTATTGGCATGAAGTGAATATGTTGCAAAATACTAATTTACCTAATTTTTATAGACTTGAATTATCTTTTAGAACATCGGACATGCTGTATAAGCCTTTTTTCTTTTTATGTATCCATATTGCCGCTTTCAGAGCCCCTTTTGCAAAGGTAGATCGGCATGTAGCTGTATGAGTAATAGAAATTTTTTCGTGCCTATTAGAAAATAATATAGTATGTTCGCCAATAGTGTTTCCCTCTCTAATAGAAGAAAAGCCAATTTTTCTTTTTTTTCTTACTCCCGTATTTCCATAACGTGAAAAGATAGCAGATTTTTTGAAATCCCATTGCATGGTGTGTGAAATAACTTTACCCAATTGTAAAGCAGTTCCAGAAGGAGCATCTTTTTTATTTCTATGATGAGATTCAATAATTTCTATATCCGCTTGGTTCCCTAATATAGGTGAAATATATTTGAGTATATTATGAATAATATTTATTCCTATGCTAAAATTAGCAGAAAATAATATCGGTATTTTCTTAGATGCTTCGTGAATTTGGGTTATTTGTGTATCATTAAATCCCGTTGTTCCAATGATAATATTTTTTTTATTTTCTACACAGTATTTTATCATTTTTAACGTTGATTGTGGTTCACTAAAGTCAATTAATGTATCAAAATCGAGAATATATTTTTTTTTTTTAAGATTATTTAATGTTGTAAAGAGTTTTGTATGATTGGCAAGAATTTTTTTATTATTTATTGTATTATCTGATTGGTTCATATTATTGATTAGCGCATATTGTAAGTGAATATATTTATTTTTTTGAATTTCTTTAATAAGTAGTTTTCCCATTCGACCGCGTGCTCCGGTTATAGCTACCTTAGTTATTTTTTTTTCCATTTTATAAGTCCTATTTCTTGAGGCGATGTAGTAAAGATTTTTTATATATATAATATTTATTATATATAATATTTGTATTTTTATATTTTTATGTGCTCGGAATTAATACTTGGAATTTAGTTTTGTTTAATAGTTTGTGCTTTGATCAATTTTATTATATCTATTTATTTGGATAGAATATTTTGGGTCAAATCAGGATAAATATAACTAAAGTTTATAATATTTTTAATATGTATTTTTTATAAAAAAATATGTGTCTTTCTTTTTTTAGTAGTATTTTGTATACAACGCGTACATATTTGAAGAGTATTTTTTTTATAATTATTGGGTTGCGTATAATTCCAACACCTAGGACATTTTTGTTTCAGATTTTTTTTAATAATCATTTTAAAATTCGGGATAATACGACTTTTATATGCTGTTTTCGGAGCGGAAGAATATCGGTGCAATTGAGTACTTGAAACTAAAAAGATAAATTTTAACTCAGTATTTAAAGATAATAATAATTGAAAGACTTGTTTATCCACATACAAAGCTAATTGTATTTCTAGTGAATTGTTAATAATATTTTTTTTTTTTTCTTGTTCAATAAATTTGTTTACAGCATTTCGTATAGAAAATATTTTTTTCCAAAAAATAAAATTATAAGGAATATTTTCAGAGAGAGGTTTTATTTTTTTAAACCATTTTGTAGTAAAAATAGATTTTTCTTTATTTTTCGACAATAAACTCCAAGCTTCTTCTGCTGTAAAAGATAATATCGGAGCAATCCACCTAACGAGAGATTGGAGAATATAAAAGATTGTAGTTTGACTGCTACGTCGCTCAGAACTACTATGATGCATAGTATACTGACGATCTTTAATTAGCTCTAAATAACAGGATCCTAATTCAATAGAGCAAAATTTAATTATTTTTTGTACTACTTTGTGAAAATTATAAGCATTATAATAATGAATGATGCTTTTTTGATATTTATATGTTATACCTATAATCCATTGATCAAAATATAACATTTGCTTATATTTTATACCGTGTTGGTCAGGCTTAAAGTCAAAAATATTAGAAAACAAGAATCTTATTGTGTTTCTAATTCTTCTGTAATGATCGGATATTTGTTTAAATGCTTCGTTGGAAATAGATATATCGCTGGTATAGTTGGTGTATGCTACCCATAATCGTAAAATATCCGCTCCCCATTTTTGAATAATATCTTGCGGTTTGATGCTGTTATCTAAAGATTTAGACATTTTTTGTCCGTTTTTATCAACGACAAAACCATGGGTAATCACTGATTGATACGGAGCTCTATTTTGTGTAATGACAGAATTAATGAGGGACGACATAAACCATCCTCGGTGTTGATCTGATCCTTCTAAGTATAGATCCGCGACATAATTCTGTTTCTTTACAGCGTTGTGTTGATATATTTTTAGTTGATAATTGGATCCTGATTCAAACCATACATCTAAAATATCACAACTTTTTTTGTACATGGGCGCTTCTTCTTTTAACCATTTCTCAGTACTTGATTCCCACCATATATTATAACCGTATAACTTAATTTGTTTTGCTATTTTTTGAACTATTTGAATAGTTTTTGGATGCAATTTTCCAGTTTCTCGGTGTATAAAAAATGGAATCGGAATACCCCAAGTTCTTTGCCTCGAAATGCACCAATCAGGTCTATTTTTTAACATAATTTTCATTTTATGTTTCCCCCACTGAGGCATCCATAAAACTTTTTTAATTTCTTTTAATGTTTTTTTTTGTAAAAAGAGATTAGATGTTTTAATAAACCACTGAGGAGTTGCGCGAAAGATTACTGGTTTTTTATGGCGCCAGCAATGAGGATATTTATGATTAATAATTTCAGAAAAAAACAATTGATTGTGGTTATTTAATAATTTAATTATTAAATTTTCTTTATTAAAGATATGAATATTGTTTAAATGTTCGTTATTTGGCAATTGATATATGCCGTATGAATTAACTATTTTTTGGGGAGAAATATTATATTTTTTGCATGCAATAAAATCTTCATATCCGTGATCGGGTGACATATGTACAGCGCCTGTTCCCAATTCACTGGATACATGATTGGATAATATCAAAGGAACCTGAATATTAAGAAAAGGATGCGAACATTTTAAAAATTCTAATTTTTTACCTTTTACTGATCCTAATGTTTTATATTTACTTAATTTATTTTTTTTAACTATATTATTAATTAATTTTTTTTCACAAATATAATATTTTTCTTTTATTTGCAGAAGTTCATAGCTTAAATAAGGATTAAGAGCAATTGCTTGACATGTTGGTAATGTCCATGGTGTAGTAGTAAAAATAATTATCGAAATACCATTAGAGACAATTTTTTCTACATTTTTTTTTTGTTTATATAATTTAGCAAGCTGTATGCAATTAATTATTTTGAATAAGACATAAATGGCTGTAGTTTTTTTTCGTTTATGTTCTATTTCTGCATCTGCTAGGGCAGATTGACAATTAAAACACCAATAAATAGGCTTTAGATCCCTATATATATATTTTTTTTTAACTATTTCAGCTAAAACAGAAATAGTATTAGCTTGATTTTCATAGTTTATTGTTAAATTAGATTGATTCCAATCAGCTAGAACACCTAATCGAATGAAATCCTTTTTTTGTTTTTTAACTTGACTGAGTGCATATTTTCGGCATTGTTCACGAAATATTTTTTTTTCATGAAAATGAATAGTTTTTTTTTTTAATAGTTGTTCAACTTTTTGCTCAATCGGTAATCCATGGCAATCCCAGCAAGGAATATATGGCGCAAAAAATCCAGACATACGCTTGGTTTTTAAAATAATATCTTTTAAGATTTTATTAACAGCATGGCCTATATGAATATCACCGTTAGCATATGGCGGCCCATCATGCAAGAAAAAAAATTTTTTCATTTTATTATTGTTATTTATAACGTCATATAATTTTTCAGATTTCCATTTTTTCAATATTTTAATTTCTTTTTCAACTAAATTGGCTTTCATTGGAAAGGTAGTTTGAGGTAAATTTAAAGATTTTTTAATATTTTTCATATGTAGCTCGTGATAAATTAGAATATATATTCTATTATAATTTGTAAAATGTTTTTAGTATATTTTCATAACATTTCTTTATATATAATAAATATTTTTTTATATCTTTTCTAGTATAAAGTATACATATATATTTTTATTATTATTTCTATATATTAATTTTTTTTATTTAAAATAAATAACATGTTTTGATAGAGGAATCCGCGGATCGCGTCTATACATAACATGTGCTTTTAATAAAAAATATTTTGTGACAATATAGTGTCATAATACTAACACGGATATTTTTTGTGAAAAATATTAATATTTTTATATAAAGTTTCGTATTATTTTAAATTAAATATTGTAATATGTTGTAAAATATAACGTACACATTATTTTTATATATTTTGTTTTATATTTTAAAGAATAGTACAAAAATAATGTTGAGTAAATATGACAATGAAATTGTTTTCAGGAATAAATTTTTTATTATGTTGTTAAACATGAAAAGAATTATCTAAATAATCTATTCTAGAGGTTTCTAGTTATTATGGCAAATATTAAATCATCTAAAAAACATGCGCTGTTATCTGAAAAACGTCGTAAGCTGAATGCAAGTAAACGTTCTAAGGTTAAAACATTTATTAAAAAAGTATATTCGTTCATTCAAAAAAAAGATAAAGCAAAAGCTAATCAGGCGTTTTCTTTGCTACAGTCTATTATAGATAGATATTCTGTAAAAGGAATTTTACATTTTAATAAAGCAGCTAGACATAAGTCTAGATTAATTAAAAGTATTCAAAGAATGTAATATTTATGTATTAAATTTTTGTTAGAAATAAGTATTGCTTCTATTTACAAAATATAGATAGCAATACCCTCTTACTATAAATCTTATTGAGTAAGGTCATCGAAAAATTTTTTTACACTATCAAAAAATCGCTTAGATTGAGGACTATGGTTTTTATCTTTAAAATCACCAAAACTTTTTCCTAACCGGAATAACAATTTTTTTTGAAATTCATTGAGATTTACTGGAGTTTCTACTTTTATTTTACAAAATAAGTCTCCCTGATACCCCTTTCGTACCGAAGTAACGCCTTTTCCACGTATTCTAAATAATTTTCCTGACTGTGTTTCAGAGGGTATTTTAAGGTTCACTCTTCCTTTTAAAGTAGGCACCTCTATTTCCCCTCCAAGAGCAGCTACAGCAAAATTAATCGGTACTTCGCAGTGCAAATTGTTTGCATCTCTATTAAAAATAGGGTGATTTTTAACAGTAATCTGGATATATAAATCTCCAGCTGTTGCTCCATGCTTGCCCGCTTCTCCTTCTTTATTAAGTCGAATGCGATCATTATTATCTACTCCGGCTGGAATTTTGATAGATAATTTTTTTGATTTTTTAATTCTTCCCTGCCCATAACATACTTTACATGGGTTTTTGATTACTTTTCCAGAACCGCGACAAGTAGGACATTCTTGTTGGACAGTAAAAAATCCTTTTCTCATTTGTACTTGACCATGACCGTTACAGGTAGAGCAAGAAGATGGTTTTATTCCACGAGCTGATCCATATCCATAACAGGCTTGACATGTCTCTAATGTAGGAATGTTTATTTGTTTGGTTGTTCCTTGTACCGCTTCTTCGAGAGTAAGGTGTAGATTATATTGTAAATCTGATCCTTTTTCTTGAGCAGTTGATTGATTGCTTCCAAATATATCACTAAATACATCGCCAAAAATGTCATTAAAATCTGATGTTGAAGCGGTGAAATTGCCATGAAAATTATTTGAATTATTATTTTGCTCAAAAGCAGCGTGTCCATATTGATCATATGCGGTTCTTTTTTTCGGATCACTTAAAATTTCATAGGCTTGTTTTATTTGCTTAAACTTTTCTTCTGCTGCTTTATTGCCTTGATTTCTATCAGGATGATACATAATTGCAAGTTTTTTATATGCTCTTTTGATATCGAGTTCATTTGCTGTATTAGAAATGTTTAAAGTTTTATAATAATCTTTTTGTGTCATGGTTTATTGTTATTCTCAGAATAAGGTGTGTTAATGGGTGTAGATAAAATTTTTCTACACCCTTTACATAAGGTTAGATTTAGAATAATAATTCTATTTTGAGTGCAATAAAATGTCATTAGCAGAATCTGTATCTTATTTTATTTGTTGTCTTTATCTTTTACCTCTTCAAATTCTGCATCTACTATGTTGTCATTATCTTTTTTTAGATCATCTTTTGTTTTTGAGTGTGTTTCAGTTGTATTTTTCTGGGAAGTTTCTGTTAGTTTTAGAGTATGCTGTAATACGTTTTGTATATTTTTATCGATTTCTTCTTTATTTTCGCCTTTTAGCGAAAAATCTAGCTCTTGTAGAGATTTTTCGATTTCTGATTTTGTATTTTGATCAATTTTGTCTTTATTTTCATGCAGTTGTTTTTTAGCATTATGAGAAATCTGATCTCCTTGGTTTCTAGATTTAACCAGTTCTTCAAATTGTAAATCTTTTTCTGAATTCTCTTGAGCTTCTGCAATCATTTTTTTAATTTCTTCTTCCTTTAACCCCGAAGAAGACTGTATAGTTATTTTTTGTTCTTTTCCTGTTGTTTTGTCTTTAGCTGATACATGTAAAATACCGTCTGCATCAATATCAAAAGTAACTTCTATTTGAGGCACTCCTCTTGGAGCTGCTTGAATGCCATCTAGATTAAATTGTCCTAGTGATTTATTGTCTAATGCTTTTTTTCTTTCTCCCTGCAATATATGTATCGTTACGGCCGATTGATTATCTTCAGCTGTTGAAAAAGTTTGGCTATGCTTAGTTGGAATCGTTGTATTTTTATTTATTAGAGGGGTCATAACGCCTCCCATAGTTTCAATACCTAGGGACAACGGAGTGACATCTAATAGTAAAACATCCTTTACGGTACCAGAGAGTACTCCTCCTTGCACAGCTGCTCCAATAGCTACAGCTTCGTCTGGATTTACATCTTTCCTTGGTTGTTTGCCGAAAAAGTCTGCTACTTGTTTTTGTACTAACGGCATTCTGGTTTGTCCGCCAACTAAGATGACATCATTGATATCTGATGGTTTTAATTTTGCATCTTGTAGTGCTATTTTTAAAGGTTTGATAGATCGGACAATTAAGTCCTCTACTAATGATTCTAATTTTGCTCGAGTGACTTTAATGTTTAAATGCTTAGGGCCTGTAGAATTAGCTGTAATATAAGGTAGGTTAACATCTGTTTGTTGGGCAGAAGATAATTCAATTTTAGATTTTTCAGCAGCTTCTTTTAATCTCTGCATTGCTAGTGGGTCATTTCTCAAATCGATTCCTTGTTCTTTTTTAAACTCTGAAACTAAAAAGTGTATTAATCGATTATCAAAATCCTCTCCGCCTAAGTGAGTATCTCCATTAGTAGATAACACTTCAAAAGTTTTTTCTTTATCTACATCATCGATTTCAATAATAGAAATATCAAATGTACCTCCTCCTAAGTCATATACAGCTACAGTTCTATTTCCTTTTCCTTTATCCAATCCATATGCTAGGGCAGCTGCTGTTGGTTCGTTAATGATACGCTTGACCTGCAGTCCAGCGATTTTACCAGCATCTTTAGTTGCCTGTCTTTGAGCGTCGTTAAAATATGCCGGCACTGTAATAACGGCTTCAGTAACTGTTTCGCCCAAATAATCTTCAGCAGTTTTTTTCATTTTTTTAAGAATTTCTGCAGAAATTTGTGGTGGAGCAATATCTTCTTGTTTAACCTTTAACCACGCATCTCCGTTTTTAGACGAAACAATTTTATATGGCATGATTTTGATATCACGTTGAACTTCTTCGTCTAGAAATTTCCTTCCCATTAATCGTTTTATAGCAAACAATGTATTTTGAGGATTGGTTATTGATTGACGTTTTGCCGGTTGTCCTACAAGAATCTCGTTTTCTTTTGTATATGCTATAACAGATGGAGTGGTGCGCTCTCCTTCTGCGTTTTCTAATACTTTGGCTTTATTATTATCCATAACAGCAACACAAGAGTTTGTAGTTCCTAAATCTATTCCAATAATTTTTCCCATAAATGTATTTTCCTAGTAATTATATTGATAGATTCTACTTTACGTTTTCAGTTCCTATTATTAACATAGTTAAAAATATTTTTAAATACAAGCTAAAATTTTTATAAATAGATAATATTAATAAAATGGGGTCAGTTTATACAGCATCAAGGGGAAAACAAAAAATATAATTATCGCCTGATGAAAAATAGAGTATCTCCAATCACTTTTTGACTTGTATTTTATAAAAGTCAGTCCGGTGAATTTAAAATTATCACTTTTTTAATTATAAAATGTTATAATATAAATATATTTATATTTAGTAAACCATATTATACCGTATTATAGTAATTTAGATGCTTTTAATTTAATTAAAGATTTTTAAAAAATATTAATTTTTCGAGTTTTAACATTTTTATGAAGACTGAACAGCAATCCTTGAGTTTTTTATATTTTATATTTTTTAGTTTTATGATTTGCTTAATAATTTTATTTTTAGGATATATTTTAGGAGGCAAATCATCTTTTAGAAACCCTCCTGATCCATTTGAATCAGGCATTGTTTCGCTTGGGAGCGCTCGGTTAAATCTTCCAATTAAATTTTCTTTAATTGCTATTTTGTTTGTTATTTTTGATATAGAGGTTTTGTATTTATATATTTGGGCTCTTTGTGTTCGTGAAGTAGGTTGGATTGGTTTTTTGGAAGTTAGTTCTTTTATTTTAATTTTATTAATGACTTTGTTTTATTTAATTAAAGAAAAAGTATTTGAGTGGGTTCTTTCTGAATAACTAAATCTTGTAATTTGTTTATTTGGTTTTCTGGGTCGGATATTTTAAAATTATTGTTTTTGAAAACTGCATTTTATTTATTAGGTAAAACATTTTTAACTGTAGCAGGATGTAAAATATGCAATATACGTTGATTAAAGCAAACATACATAATTCTAAAAATGATAAATATCCATTACATCGAGCGAAATCTGTTCCTGATCCTTTAGACCAACAAATCAGCAACAATGTTTTTTTTGGTACTATTTCTAAATGGATGCACAATCTTGTTAATTGGGGAAGAAAAAATTCTTTATGGCCTTATAATTTTGGTTTGTCATGTTGTTACGTTGAGATGGTAAGCTCATTTACTTCTGTACATGATGTTTCGCGTTTTGGTTCCGAAGTCTTGCGCACTTCTCCGCGACAAGCTGATTTTATGGTTATTGCAGGAACTCCATTTATAAAAATGGCTCCTGTTATTCAGCGACTATATGACCAAATGTTAGAGCCTAAATGGGTTATTTCTATGGGAGCATGCGCCAATTCTGGAGGAATGTATGACGTTTATTCTGTGGTGCAAGGAGTAGATAAATTTCTCCCTGTAGATGTGTATATACCAGGTTGCCCACCTCGTCCAGAAGCATATATGCATGCATTAGCTCTATTACAAAAATCTATCGCTAATGAACGTCGACCGTTATCATGGGTTGTGGGGGAACAAGGTACCTACAAAATTAATTCCGTATCTGAAAAAAAAAAAAACTACAAAAAAAGAATTTCTGTAGTTAATATTGATTGTCAAGATAGTTTCTAATTTCTTTAGATCCTAAAGAGTGTTGTACAAAATAATCTTGTGTAATTTGATGTATTTATTTTAATTGTTATATTGCTTATGACTTAGAGACTAAATTATGCCTAATATAGATTCAGAAAAAAGTTTTTTTTTTAAACAGTACAAATAAAAATTTTTATAAAAAAAACCCAATTATTTTATCTTTATTTAACTTATTTGGAAAAAAGAAATTTTTTATACAAAACACATATTTAACGTGTCCCATTATATGGGTTTCTGCTTCGATTTTAAAACAAGTTGTTATATTTTTGAAAAAAAATAATGAATGTTGTTATGAAATGTTATTTGATTTGCATGGTGTGGATGAAAGTTTAAGAAAAAATATTATTGGTATGCCGCGTACTGATTTTACAGTATTTTATCATTTTTTTTCTGTTATTCATAACAGTGATTTGATTTTAAAAGTAGCTTTATTAAAAAAACATCTACAATTACCTACGATTACCTCAATTTTTTTAAATGCTAATTGGTATGAGCGCGAAACTTGGGACATGTTTGGTATAAAATTCATAGGTCACCCTTGTTTAAATAGAATTCTTATGCCCAAAAATTGGGTCGGGCATCCTTTGCGTAAAGATTATGCTTCGCGAGCTACAGAATTTGATAAATTTTTTTTTACAAAACAAAAAGAAGATATAGCTATGGAGTCTTTGCGCTTTTGTCCTGAAGATTGGGGCTTAAAGCGCAAAAATTCTAATGGTTCGGAGTATATGTTTTTAAATTTCGGACCGAATCACCCTTCTTCTCATGGAGCTTTTCGCATTATATTACAATTACGAGGAGAAAGAATAATAAATTGTATTCCTGATATTGGTTATCACCATCGTGGTGCAGAAAAAATTGCTGAACGTCAATCTTGGCATAATTATATTCCTTATACTGATCGTATAGAGTATTTAGGCGGGTGTATAAATGAAATGCCTTACATTCTAGCCGTAGAGACATTAGCTGGTATTACTGTATCTAATAGAGTGCAGTTTATAAGAGTTTTGTTGTCAGAGTTATTCCGGATTAATAGTCATTTATTATTTATCTCAACGTTTATTCAAGATGTAGGGAGTATGAGTACTGTTTTTCTAGCGTTTACTGACCGGCAAAAGATTTATGATTTAATTGAGTGCATTACCGGCGCTAGAATGCATCCGGCGTGGTTCCGAATTGGTGGAGTAGCAAAAGACTTGCCCCAAGGTTGGAATAAATTTTTAAAAGAATTTTTAGAATGGATGCCTAAAAGGTTAGATTTTTATATAAATACAGCCTTAAAAAATAGAATTCTGATGTCTAGATCTCAGGGTGTAGCTGCTTATTGCAAGAATGAAGCGTTGACGTGGGGAATTACTGGAGCTGGTTTGAGGGCTACAGGAGTAGATTTTGATGTCAGAAAAAAACGACCGTATTCAGGTTATCAAAATTTTGATTTTGAAGTTCCTATTGGTAATAAGATCAGCGATGCCTATACTCGAGTATTATTAAAAGTTGAAGAAATTAGACAAAGTTTAAAAATTTTGAACCAATGCCTACTTAATATGCCGGAAGGTGCTTTTAAATCTCCACACCCACTAACGACTCCGCCTCAAAAAAATAACACCTTATTTCATATCGAAAGCATGATCACGCATTTTTTACAGATGTCTTGGGGTCCTGTCATTTCACCCAATGAGAGTTTGCAAATGGTTGAAGCTACAAAAGGTATAAATAGTTATTATTTAATCAGTGATGGTAATTCTGTAAGTTATCGGACTCGTATTCGTACACCCAGTTTTGCTCATTTACAACAAATTCCTTCGGTTATACGTGGACATGTAATATCTGATTTAATCGTTTATCTCGGCAGTATTGATTTCGTGATGTCGGATGTAGATCGTTAAGGGTTTTTATATTTAATTAGGAAAAAAAATAGTGCCTTATTTAAAGCAATCAGAGATTTCTGAAATTTTATTAAAGAAAAAATGTTATATAGATGCAAGAGCAGCTTGTATAGAAGCATTAAAAATTGTACAAAAAAATAGAAGATGGGTGAGTCCCGAAGCTATTTCAGATATTGCTAAAATATTATCCATATCAGAATGTGATGTAGAGGGAGTTGCAACTTTTTATTGTCATATTTTTCGTCAACCAATTGGCCGATATCTTATTCGATACTGTGACAGTGTCGTATGTTTTATTAATGGATACTGTGATGTTGAGAAACAATTAGTATGTAGTTTAGGAATAAAATCGGGCGAAACTACTAAAGACCATCGCTTTACGTTACTACCAACCTGTTGTTTAGGCGCTTGTGATAAAGGTCCGGCTCTTTTAATTAATGAACAATTATATACTAATCTTAATTCTAAAAAAATTGTGAATGTTTTGGAAAAATATAAATGAAAGATATATTAAAAACTGCAGAAACGCACCCTCTAACATGGCGCTTAGACAAATATTCGCAAATGCTGAGTATAACAGAATACTGCAAAACAGGCGGCTATCAGGCTTTACGAAAATCTTTAAAACGATTATGTCCGGTAGAAATTATCACCTTGATACAAGAATCGGGTTTAAGGGGAAGAGGCGGGGCTGGCTTTCCTACTGGGATTAAATGGAAGCTAATGTCACAGAATGTTGAAAAAAAAGATAAATATTTAATTTGTAATGCAGATGAAATGGAACCAGGGACATATAAAGATAAATTTTTAATAGAGCATTTTCCGCATCAATTAATTGAAGGTATGATATTAAGTGCGTTTGCTTTACAATCTAATTGTGGATATATTTTTTTACGAGGTGACTATTATTTGTCAGAAAGAATTTTAATTCAGTCTATTAATGAAGCTTATCAATTAGGTTTTTTGGGCAAAAATATACTTCACAGCGGTTTTAATTTTGATTTATTTTTGCATACGGGGGCGGGTCGTTATATTTGCGGAGAAGAAACTGCGCTAATTAATTCTTTAGAGGGGCGGAGAGCTAATCCAAGATACAAACCTCCTTTTCCAGCCACTCACGGTTTATGGGGAAAACCTACCTGCGTCAATAACGTCGAAACGTTATCTAATATTCCCGCAATTATATTAAATGGTCCAAAATGGTATTTAAGTTTGTCTAAAAGCGTAGATTCAGGTACTAAGTTATTAGGATTTTCTGGTCGAGTAAATAGACCAGGTTTGTGGGAATTACCTATTGGAATTACAGCAAGAGAGGTTTTAGAAGATTATGCTGGAGGTATGCAAAAAAATTTAACTCTAAAAGCTTGGCAGCCAGGAGGAGCTGGGACTCATATATTATCCAGTCGCTGTATTGACGTAAATATGGACTTTACTAGTCTACAGAATCTAGGCAGTCGATTAGGAACGGGAATAGCTATGGCTATAGATAATACAGTTGATATGCTTGCGTTATTAATCAATATTGAAAGCTTTTTCTCTCGTGAATCATGCGGTTTCTGTACTCCGTGTAGAGAGGGTTTGCCGTGGATCGTTAAAATATTAAAAGATTTAAAAAAAAAGAAAGGGTTTAGTGATGATGTAAAAGTTCTAGAAGAGCTTTGTTATAATTTAGGTCCTGGAAAAACTTTTTGCGCTCACGCTCCAGGAGCAATTTCTCCGCTACAGAGTGCATTAACTTTATTTCGTGATGAATTTGAAGTTGGTATTAGAGGGCGGGAAGAAAAAGATAGTAACAATATAGAGGTTATTCCTCTGTATGAATAGAGGTTGATAAAAAAGAGAATCCTGATAATTTCGTTATATAATTTACAAGCGAAAACAATTTTTTTTTATATAGTCTCATAACTAATTTTTGAAGGCGAGTAACTTACAATGGTTAAAATTTACGTGGACGATAAAGAATATCACATAAAATCATCGGGTAATTTATTACAAGCGTGTTTATCTATTGGAGTAGACGTACCGTTTTTTTGTTGGCATCCTGCTTTAGGGAGTGTTGGATCATGTAGGCAATGTGCTATTACAGTATATCGAGATCAAAAGGATCAATCAGGATCTATTATTATGGCTTGTATGTCTGAAATTCAGGAAGGTATGCGGATATCTACCTTAAATAGTAGCACAAAAAAATTTCAAAAAAGTATTTCTGAATTAATGATGTTGAATCATCCGCATGATTGTCCAATTTGCCCCGAAGGAGGTTGTTGTCATTTACAGGACATGACTGTATTAAATCAACATAATATACGTCGCTACAGATTTAAAAAACGTATTTTTAAAAATCAATATTTAGGCCCGTTTGTTTCGCACACAATGAACCGGTGCATTACGTGTTATCGTTGTGTTCGGTATTATGTTGACTATGCTGGAGGCTCAGATTTCGGCGTATACGGCTCCAATAATAAAATTTATTTTGGACGATTATCTGACGGTATATTGGAAAGCGAATATTCTGGTAATTTAATTGATGTATGTCCTACAGGCGTCTTTACCGATAAAACAAATATTCAAAATTTTCACCGTAAATGGGACTTACAATATGCTCCTAGTATATGCCCTAACTGCAGCATCGGATGCAACACTAGTTTAGGCTCGCGACTAGGAAAGTTATGTCGTATAGATAATAGGTATCATTCGTCTATTAATAAGTATTTCTTGTGCGATTTAGGGAGATTTGGTTGTAATCATGTTAATTTTAATGATATTACGAAACCTTTTCGTCAAAAAAATAATAGAAAAAAATTTCTAGATTATGATCATGTTATATCGTTAATAATTAATATTATAGAGAAATCTTCAAATAAAATATTAGGCATAGGCTCTTCAAGAGCTAGCGTAGAAAGCAATGCTGCCTTATGTCATTTAGTAGGACCAGAGAATTTTTCTAACGGCATGTTGTCTGAAGCCGATGAGTGTATGAAAATTATCACACAGATAGCTCAAAACAGCGATATACATAACCCTTCTCTTGTGGAAATAGAAACATATGATGTGATTTTAATTATTGGCGAAGATATCACTCAAACAGCTCCTTTAGCAGCTTTGTCTGTGCGTCAAGCAATTAGAAAAGTCAATTCTCATGCCGTAAAAGGTAGCAAGATACCTATATGGCATGTTAACGCCGTGAAAAACGTTATTCAAAATCAAAAAAATCCTTTATTTATAGTTCAAACTGATTCTACAAAATTAGATGATATTTGCAATATAAGCTACTGCGGCTCAATAAAACAGCAATTGCAGTTTAGTAAATTAATATTAGACGGAATTAATAATTACGGAAATAGTAACGATCAAGATGATGATAGTATATTTTTAAAAATCGATAGTATTGTTAAGCAATTATGTCATGCAAAAAAACCGTTAATTATTTCTGGAGCATCCTTAAATAATGTAGATATTATTAAAGTATCGTATAATATTGCCCGGGCATTACAAAAAAAAGATTTACCAATTGGTCTTGCTTTATTTCCTCCATCAACAAATAGCATGGGTCTTTCTTTAATCCCAGCTATTTCTTGTGACGCTATGTTCAATGTTATTAATTCCAATAAAGTAGATGTTTTAATTATTCTAGAAAATGATTTATATAGATTTTATGAATCGAAGGTACTTGATAGTATTTTTAAAAAAATTAAAACTATAATTGTCTTAGATCACTACAATCACAAAACCATAGAGCGTTCTGATATTTTTTTATCGTGTACTAGTTTTTCGGAAAGCTCCGGTCATTTTGTAAATTATGAGGCTCGTTTACAAAGATTTTTTAAAACACACGATCCTAATTTTTATAATAAAAAAATGCTTAAACTAGAAAGCTGGCGTTGGATATATGCTATTTATAAAAAAATACGATTATTTTCTTTAATTCAAGCTTTTGGTATTGATCAAATGACGAAGCTATGTTCTTTATGGCATCCTATTTTTAAACATATTTCGAGAGTATCTCCTTCGTCTTCTTTTCAGGTTTTAGGCCAAAAAATTGCTAGATCTCCCGTACGTTGTAGTGGTCGAACTGCTCTTTTTTCCGATAAAGATGTACATGAACCGACTACTCCTAAAGACCCTGATAGTATGTTTTCTTTTTCTATGGAGGGTAATCAACAAACTGAAAATAATTTTTCCTATTCTCCTTTTTTATGGTCTCCTAAATGGAATTCCAACCAGTCATTTTATAAATCACCAAAAAGATTTTTGGATTTAAATTCCAATGATTATGAAGGCATTTTATTACTTCGGAACTATAATAAAAAAATCTTTAAAAGCTTTTCTTTAACGAATTCCCCAGAACATTCTCAAAATAGCTTATCTTCCTTTAAAATCATTCCTTATTATAAAATATTAGGCAGCGAAGAGGTTAGTCACAGTTATTTTTCGAATATTATGAAAATAAATAATTCTTACGCTAAAGTAAATTATTTAGATGCTGCTAAAATATTTATTAATGAAGGAGATATATTACAATTTCAAGTTAATGGTATTACTTTTAAATTCCCCGTTCAGTTATCTAATAAAATTTGCTTGCTTCATATAGGGATACTTTTCGGTTGTAAGGGTTTTCCAATATCTTTGTTTAATCATGTTGCTTATAATTTAATTAAATATAAGGAATAAAATATCTTATCAATAAGGCGCTGATGTTATGAGCAATCCAGTTTTTATTTCTCTGTGTTCAGTGATGTTAATTGTTCTAAGCGCAAGTTTTTTGAGCTTAATAGAACGTAAAACATTAGGGTGGTTGCAAAATCGCTATGGTCCTAATCGAGTAGGTTGGCAAGGTTTTATGCAGATCTGTGCCGATGGTATTAAATTGCTTTTTAAAGAGGACTGGGTTCCTCCTTTTAGTGATAAAGTGTTGTTTATTATTGCGCCGGTTATTTCTTTTGTATCTTTTTTATGTATATGTTCCGTAATTCCTCTCACCCCTAAATATATGATTATTAATTTAGATATCGGAATCTTATTTTTTTTAATGATGTCTTCTTTGTCTGTATATGGAATATTATTAGCAGGTTGGTCAAGTAATAATAAGTATTCTTTGTTAGGAGCCATTCGTGCAGTAGCTCAAATGTTGAGTTATGAAGTATTTTTAGGCTTGTCCGCTATGGGCCCGGTTATTCGTTGTGGGTCTTTTAACTTAATTGATATTGTTAATTCCCAAAAAAATATTTGGAATATTGTTCCTCAGTTTTTGGGTTTTATTATGTTTTTTATTGCGTGCATGGCTGTTTGTCATAGACATCCTTTTGATCAACCTGAATCCGAGCAAGAGCTAGCGGATGGATATCATATTGAGTATTCCGGAATGAAGTTTGGAATGTTTTTTATAAGTGAGTATATTGCTATTATGTCAGTTTCATCTTTAATGGTATGTTTATTTTTTGGGGGTTGGTTAGGTCCATGGTTTGCTCCTATTGTTTGGTTTATACTAAAAGCTTTATTTTTTATTTTTTTATTTATCTTATTGAGAGCTTCTTTGCCGCGTCCTAGATATGATCATGTTATGATTTTTGCGTGGAAATTTTGCCTCCCGATTTCATTATTAAATATTTTTATTACATCTTTAAAAGTTTTATTATAATTTGGGTGCCTGAAGCATGAATATAAAAAATATTCTTTTTGGTTTTTTTAGCTGTATACGCAGTATTTATATGATTTTTTTTAATATTTTTTCACCAAGAGAAACTCGCTTATATCCCGATGAGCCATTAAATTTATCATTGAGATATCGTGGCCGTATTATTTTAACTCGAAGTCCTGATGGTTTAGAGCGTTGTGTTGCGTGTAATCTTTGTGCTGCAGTCTGTCCCGTTGATTGTATTTCATTAAAAAAATCAGAAAATAAAGAAGGGCGCTGGTATGCAAAATTTTTTAGAATAAATTTTTCTCGTTGTATTTTCTGTGGTTTATGCGAAGAAGCTTGTCCAACTGCAGCCATTCAATTGATTCCAGACATAGAATTAAGTGAATTTAAAAGAAAAAATTTAATTTATGAAAAAAGTGATTTATTAATCTCAGGTCCAGGAAAATTTCCAAAATATAATTTCTATTCTATTTCTGGAGTAAAAAATGATAAAAAATCAAATGACGTAGTTTTAAAAAAGATATCAAACTGCGTTGATATTACATCTTTGTTGCCGTAAGGAAAAATTTTTATGGTTTTTATATTTTATTTATTTAATTTTTTTTCTGTTTTTTTTGCAATATTAATAGCACAAAGCAATAATCCTATTTATGCATTGATGTATTTAATCTTGCTAGCTTGTTCCATTGCCAGTATTTTTTTTTCGATAGGGTCTTTTTTTATTGGAGCTGCAGAAATAGTTTTGTACGCCGGAGCAATTTTAGTGTTATTTTTGTTTGTGGTTATGTTAATGAAAATGCAGGCGTATCATACGAATATAGAGTTAAGACAATTAAAAAAACTTTTTAATTTATTTATTTTAGTATGTGTTTTATTGTTGTTGGGCATATTAATTTTTCAATTTATTATTGAAAAAAATAAAGTATTAATATTTAAAACTGTTGCGCTCAAAAAAGTTGGTTTATGTCTATTTGGTAAATATATTTTTTTAGTAGAAATTGCTTCTCTTCTATTGCTATCCGCTTCGCTACTAGCTTATTTTTTTTTAAAAAAATAAAATTTATTTTTATTTTTCTATACGGGATGATATACAAAATTATGGTTTTTTTAAATCACGGAATTATAGTCTCTATTATTTTATTTTTTATAGGAATTTTTTCCTTGTTAATACATAATAATTTAATATATATACTCATTAGTTTAGAGTTGTTAACCAATTCTATTATGTTAATGATAATTTTGATTGGGCATTATTGGGGACAGTCAAACGGTCAGGTTTTTTATATCTTTATTATTACATCGGCGGCTACCGAGGTAAGCATATTATTAGCAATGTTTGTAAAAATTTATCGACGTTATCATACGTTAGATATATATAAATTAAGCGAGACCCATAAATGAATTTAATTTATTATGCTGGTATTTTTCCATTAATTAGTTTTTTTTTATTAGTTTTTTTTCAGAATCAACTTTCTAATAAGCGCGTTTCTGCAGTGAGCATTTTATTTCTTTTTTTATCTTTTTGTATTTTTGTATATTCTGTATATGATTATTACCACTCACTCAGTACATCAAACGTTTTTTTTATTCCTGTGTTTCGGTGGTTGACATTAGGTGATTATTGTATGCAGTTTAGTTGCATAATAGATTTTTTTTCCTTATGTATGCTAGGAGTAGTGCTTTTCATTAGTATATGTGTATATTTATTTTCATTTTGGTATATGAAAGATTCTCTTGAATACATAAAATATTTTATGTATATGAATTTATTTGTATCCTTTATGGTTTTTTTCGTATTAGCAAGTAATTTAATGAGCATGTTTTTTGCCTGGGAGGCAGTTGGGGTATGCTCATATTTATTAATTGGCTTTTATATGAATAAAAAGAATAATGGATATGCAGCTATTAAGTCATTTTTAATGACTCGTATAGGAGATGTATTTTTTTTAATTGCCATTTTTTTAATTATATTAAAATTTCATACATTAGAGTTTTTTGAATTAAAGTATTTTTCTAAAGAAATGATTTTTTTAAATAATCATACCAACTATTTGTTTTGGATGACGTTATTTTTAACGGTTGCAGCAATAGGAAAATCTGCTCAAGTGCCAGTACATACATGGTTAATAGGAGCTATGTCTGGCCCTACTCCTGCCTCGGCTTTAATTCATGCCGCTACTATGGTGGTTATGGGTATTTATTTAATTATTCGAACATATCCTTTATTTATTTGTAGCGATCGTGTTATGACATTTCTGTCTATTATTGGTTGTTTTACTATTTTAATATCAAGTCTGTCTGCTATTTTTGAAAAAAATATTAAACGCATTTTAGCTTTTTCGACGATGAGCCAAATAGGTTATATGTTTGTAGCATTAGGATCTAATAATGTAAAAGGTGCATTTTTGCATTTGGTTTCTCATGCTTTTTTTAAATCTTTATTATTTTTATCCGCAGGGTCTATTATAAAGCATGTTAACAATGAACAAGATATTTTTAAAATGGGCGGTTTATATAAAAAAATACCCTTTGTGTATATTACTTTTTTAATAGGAAGTGTTTCTTTAGTTTCTTTGCCCTTTATTACATCAAGCTTTTATAGCAAGGGAGATATTTTATTTCATTTGATGCATAGAAGAGAGCTATGGTTGATCGTATGTTGTTTTTTAGGAGTATTTTTTACATCCATATATTCATTGAGAATGATTTTTTTAATTTTTCACCGACAAAATTCATCTGATTTAATTTATATTAAAAAAAATGTTTTTTATTATGCGCCTTTATTGGCTCTTAGCGTAGGTTGCACGCCTGTGACTTGGAATATAACGTCTAATATTTTCTCCAATTTTTTTGGTAAATTGACTTTCTCTAATTCAGAATATGCGTATATGGAATGTATTACTTTTACTATATCAATCATAGGTTTTATTGCCACTTATGTGTTCTATAAATACGAAAAGTTTTTTTTGAAAAAAAATTTTTTACAAGTAATATTTTATCCTTGGTATATTTTGAGTACGAATTATTGGTTTTTTGATTTTATTTACTCTTATTTATTTGTGCGGGGATACATCAATATATCGAAGTATTTAGACAGTAAAAAGTTTTTTCATGTAGAGAATTTTTTTTACAGATATATTGTTTTTTTCAAGATGGAAATATTTAAGATAGAACCTTTTAGCGTTTTGTACCATGTAAGATGGTATCTTTTGTGCTTAATAGTATCTTGTTTAATTATTTTTATTAATCAAAATCATTATATTGAATCAATATACCCGTCAAACATAATGCTTATAAAAATTTCACATATATAACTTTAATATATTGGAAAAGGAAAAATATATTTCATGATGCTTTTAATTTTTATTTTTGTACCTCTTTTAGGGTCTTTTTTATCAATACTAACAGGTTTATTTAATAGCAAGTATCCGCGATATGTTGCTTTGTTTTCTATGTTTATTTGTTTATTAGGATCATTATTTTGTATCTATTATCATTATAAGAATCATGATTTAAATTCTGAAATATTTCCATTTATGGCCGTATATTATAAAGCGTGGCTTCCTTATTATGGAATTTCTTTTTACTTGGGTCTAGATAAATTATCATGGTGTATGATTTTTTTAACTTCTGTTTTAGGCTTGTTAGCAGTTTTTTGTGAATGGGACAATGTATACGATAAATCAGAAATATTTTATTTTTTATTATTATGCATGATGTCAGGGATTTTTGGTATTTTTTTATCTTTAGATATGCTATTGTTTTTTTTATTTTGGGAAATGATATTATTGCCTATGTATTTTTTGATTATTTTTTGGGGGAAGAGTTGTTTTGATTGTAGTAATAATATTTTTGTTGCTCATAAATTTTTTGTCTATTCCCAGTTATCTGGTTTAGTTTTATTGTTTTCTATTTTAAATTTATCACGTATTTATTATAATTTTTCAGGAATTTGGACTTTTAATTATTTTTTTTTAAAAAATGTTTCTTGTTCATTTTATACAGAAGTATTTTTAATGTTGGGTTTCTTGGTATCTTTTATAATAAAAATGCCCTTAGTTCCGTTTCATAGTTGGCTTCCAGATACTCAAGCATGTCTTTCTACATCAGGATCTATTGATTTAATTGGCGTTGTATTAAAACCGGCAATATATGGGTTATTGAGATTCTGCTTAATATTATTTCCTCGTGCTTTTAATTCGTTTTCTTTTTTTTTCGTAACTTTAGGATTATTTTCTGCTTTTTATAGCTATATAGTAGCTTTTTCTCAGACAAATTTAAAAAGATTAATGTCTTATTCTTCTATTGCTAGCATGGGGATAATTTTTTCTGCTTTAAGCAGTAAAAACATATTTGCTTATCAAGGCAGTTTTTTGTATTTATTTTCTTATATTATTTCTACGACGGCTTTATTAATATTGATAGGAAAAATTTTTCATTATACAGGAACGCAAAATATTTTAAAAATGAAGGGATTATGGTCTTGCATGCGATTTATTCCATCATTTTTTTTATTTTTTTCTTTTGCAAACTTAAATATTCCCTTCACTGGTAACTTTAGTGGTGAATTGATGATGTTTTTTGGCATTTTTTCATCATTTCCAGTTCTTGGTAGTTTTTTTGTTGCGACCTTGTTGCTTTCTTCTATTTATTCTGTGATCGTTATACAGCGTATGTTTTATGGAATCTCTGATTATAAAGGAATAATCGGGGAATTAAATATTTTTGATTTAATAACATTATCTTTTTTTGTTTTTTGCATCCTCTTTTTAGGATTATATCCAAAAATTTTTTTAGATTTTTGGCATGAAATACCAAAAAAGTTATTTTAACAAAGTATATCTGCTTTAATTATTAGGTAATAAAATTATGATTAGTTTATTAAATAATATTCTGCCAATATTGCCAATTTTAATATTAATTATTTCTATAATAATAATTTTTTTTATTTCTTTTTTTGATAACAAGACTAGTTTAGGTGCTATAGTTGTTATTTCTGCTATACTCTTAAGTATATTTTCTGTCTTGTGTTCTAAGCATTTATTGCTACACTATTTTTCTGAGTTTATTAGATTAGATCAGCATGCTTATCGCTGGATATTAATGTTATTAATATCTAGTTTATGTACTTGTTTATTTTCTTGTTCATGGCTAACTTATGATGACACTGCTGCTATAGAGTTTTATTTTTTTATTTTATTGGCTACCATTGGGGGAATCTTAGTAGCAATATCTTTTCATTTTTTTACTTTATTCCTTGGATTGGAATTATTATTTTTGCCTGTATTAGGTATTTTATCTTTTTTTTCAAAATTAGAAAAAAATTTATTTTCGGTAATGATTTATACGATATTATCTATTTTTTCATCAGCTTTATTATTACTAGGATTTTCTTTTGTGTATTTTGCGACAGGTAGGCTTTGTTTTTCTTTTTTATCATATTTTTTTTTATATTATCCTTCTATTATGATGGGAAATATTCTGTTGTTAGGAATTTGTATAATTTTTTTATCACTTTTTTTTAAATTATCATTATTTCCTTTGCATACTTGGTCTCCGGATATATATCAGAACTCTAGTTCTTGTTCGTTAATTTTTTTTTCTACAGTCACTAAGCTTTCCATTTTTTCTTTTTTAATACATATATTTAATTATTTTCCTTATATAAATAAAATATACCCTTTGTTTTTAATATTAAATATTGTTTCTTTATTTTCTGTTATATTTGGCAATATAGCGGCTATTATGCAAGATAATATACAGAGATTAATAGGATATACTTCTATTTCTAATTTAGGTTTTTTACTCATAATATTACTCAATAGCTCGTGTAAAGACTATGCGTTGGTTAGTCAACATATATATATATATTTAATTAGTTATACGTTAGGGTTAATTGGTTTTTTTGGCATTAAAAGTATTGTTGATTTCAATACATTAGCTAATTTGAATAGCAATATTGCAGGAAATTCGTTCACCGGATTATTTCGTCGAGATTGTATTTTGGGAGCTGCACTGACTATAATTTTACTATCTTTATCTGGTTTTCCGGTTACATTTGGATTTTGGGGAAAATTTTTTATTTTTAAGTATTTAATGCAAAAAAAATATTTTTTATTGACAGCGCTGATAATGGTTAGCAGCATGATAGGTATGCAGAGTTATTTGAGAATAATGTTTAGCTTGTACAACAAGCCAATTGACGAAAATACCAAATTAACAATTAATAATAATTATTTTATTTATAGATTGCAGAAATTATTAATTATATGTATTAGCTTAATATTAATAATATTAGGGTTTTTTCCGAATTTTATTCATGTGCTTATTTAATAAAATCCCTGCTAAGCAGATTTTTGAATAAATATTTTTGTTATTTTATTCGCGGTCAATAAAGATATTTACGTTTTCTAGAATTATAATATGTAACAGATTTTATTTTTTATGCCTTCATATAAAATAAACATAGTTCTTGTTATTTAAAACAGTAAAAATAAAGAAGAAGTATATAATATAATGTTGGAATATTTTCCAACATTTATTATTTTTCAAACATATTAGTTATTATAAATATAATATTTTTAAAAGTATGTGAAAGTTTTGGTGAACCTTTCAGTAATTCTTTTTTTTAATTGTATTTTTATTTAATGTAAATAATGGTTTTATTCGTTATTTAAATATTATTGTGAGGGGATTAAAAAAACATTTCTGAAATTGATTCTTCTTGATTAATTCGTCGAATAGCTTCTGAGAGTATTTTCGATACTGATAGGACTCGTATATTTTTTAAAAATTTTATTTTTGCAGACAAAGGAATGGTGTCACAGATAATGATTTCATCTATGTGTGATTTTTGGAGATTGTGGTGAGCGAGGCCAGAAAAAATAGGATGAGTGGCATATGCATAAATTTTGCGTGCTCCATTTTTTTTTAATGCTTTAGCTGCTTTGCACAATGTAATTCCTGTATCGATGATATCGTCAACTAGAATGCAATCTCTATTTTTTACTATCCCAATAATGTTCATAACTTGAGAAACATTAATACTAGGCCTTCTTTTATCAATAATTGCCATGTCTGAATCATATAATAGTTTCGCAATCGCTCTTGTACGAATAATGCCGCCCATATCAGGTGATACAAAGATTGGATTGAAAAATTTAATGGTCAATAAATCATTTAACAAAATAGTAGTACTAAATATATTATCTACCGGGATATCAAAAAATCCTTGAATTTGTTCAGAATGCAAGTCAATTGTTAAAATTCGATCTACTCCTACGTTAGATAAAGAATCAGCAATAACTTTTGCGGTAATCGGTACTCTGGAAGACCTAATTCTCCTATCTTGTCTAGCATAACCAAAATATGGAATTACTGCCGTAATACGTCCAGCTGATGCTCTTCTGAGCGCGTCAATCATAATAATTAATTCCATAAAATTATCGTTGGTAGGTGAGCATGTAGATTGTATTAAAAAAACATCCGATCCTCTGATGTTTTCGTTGATTTGTACGCTAATCTCTCCGTCGCTAAATTTGCTCACGGTTGCGTTTCCTAACTGGACTTGCAAATAATTAGCAATTTTTTTTGACAATTTTGCAACAGCATTTCCAGAAAATAATTTTATGTTTTCCATGGCGGTCCTTTTATATTATTATGCATATAAGTGCAATTATAAATATTTTTTATTATTTAAAAAGCGTGTATATATTTGAATTAATTTTTAAATTTAACCATAATTAAAAATAGTATTTTTCTTAAAAATAGGTTTTTAATGCCATTAATTTTTATTAATTGTAATATCCAACTAATTATAGATTAGTTTAGCTATTTATCTATCTTTCTATATTTCTTTTTTGCGAATAGAAAAGGTTTATATTATGAAAAAGTCAATAATCATGAAATTAAAAACATTAATAAAAAGGTATAAAGAGTTAGAGTTGATTTTATCCAATAATTATTCAGAATTTAATAAAGAAGAATTTTTAAAGTTATCTAAAGAAAAATCTGAATTGTTTGATCTAAATGAAACTTTTGCTTCTTGGTTATTAATACGAACAGAAATAAAAAATATTCAGTTATTATTGCGAGACCCAGAAATTAGTAAATTAGCTGAAGAGGAAATGGATGTAGCGTTACGCAAAAAAAAAGATATTGAGAAAAAAATTAAAAAATTATTGTTACCTGTTGATCCTTATGATAAAAACAGTTGTTTTATTGAAATTCGGGCTGCTACCGGAGGCAATGAAGCGGCTATTTTTTCCGGAGATTTATGTAAAATGTATATGCGGTATGCTGACATTAATTCTTGGAAGGTTAAAGTAATTAATATGCACGGTAGTGAGCAAGGAGGTTATAAAGAAATTATATTAAAAGTGATAGGTATTGGGGCGTGCGGGCGCCTAAAATTTGAATCTGGAGGGCATAGAGTGCAGCGCGTTCCTTTAACAGAGTCACAGGGACGGATACACACATCTTCATGCACTGTAGCAATTATGCCTGAAATTCTTCATACAGAAAAAATTATTTTAAATCCAGTAGATCTAAAAATAGATACCTTCCGTTCTTCTGGGGCCGGAGGTCAGCATGTGAATACAACCGACTCTGCTGTACGAATTACTCATATTCCGACGGGTCATGTAGTAGAATGTCAGGATGAGCGGTCTCAACATAAGAACAAAGAAAAAGCACTATCGGTATTATCGGCTAAAATTTCTTCAGAAGAGCGAGCAAAAAAAGAATTAGAAAATTCCTTGATGCGTAGAAATCTGTTAGGGACAGGATCAAGATCTGATCGAAATAGAACGTATAATTTTCCACAAAATAGAATTACTGATCATCGTATTAACTTAACTATTTATCGTTTAAATGAAGTTCTATCTGGTAAGCTAGATTTATTAATAGAACCGCTTTTACAAGAACATCAGGCAGATTTATTGCTGACAATTTAATTAAATAAGATTGATGGTGTATCATGAATGTTTCAGAGTGGTTATCATATGCTAAAAACAAATTATTTAGAAGTAAAACGCCTCAAATAGATGGAGAAATATTACTATGTCATGGATTAAAATTATCAAGAAAAGAATTTTTTTATAGTCAAAACAAAAAAATTAAAAGTAATGATTTTTTAATTTTAAATAGTTTTTTGTGTCGGAGGATGTTAGGTGAACCCATTGCATATATTATAGGAAAAAAGTCATTTTGGTCCTTTTCTTTATTTGTTTCCTCTGATGTATTGATTCCTAGGCCGGATACAGAGATTTTAGTAGAACAGGTTTTACTAAAAGCTTCTTCTTCTAGAAAAATTATTCTAGATTTAGGCACTGGTAGTGGAGCTATAGCTTTAGCCTTGGCCTCAGAGTGTTCTCAGTGTAATATTATAGGCGTAGATAATAATTTAAAAGCAGTAGCGATAGCTAGATATAACGCTAATTTATTAAATATTAAAAATGTTAATTTTATATATAGCGACTGGTTTTCAAACGTGCCTTTAAAAAAATTTCATATTATCGTTTGTAATCCCCCTTATTTATCGGAACAAGATTTTTCTAATTTTTTACCGGAGCTGTTTTATGAACCATATAATGCTTTAGTCTCAGGTCACTACGGTACAGAATGCATACAGCATGTTATAAAAAATGCATTTTTATATCTTCGATCGGATGGAGGGTGGGTATATGTAGAGCATTGTTATAAACAAACTCAGCGCGTTCGACTGATCTTCAAGAACAATTTTTTTGTAAATATTTTTTCTATACAAGATTATTCTCACCGATATAGAGTAACTTATGGTTATTTGAATAGAGGAAAATAATATTGTAAAATAAATTTTATTTTTTTATATATTTTTGCTTTTAAAATATTTAGGATGATATATGATAGATTTAAATAATATTGACTTTTCTAAGATATCAATATGTGAAGCGGTTATTAAAATTACCGCTCAAATTCGTGATGACGTCTCTGAAAAAGAAATGATGGACATATGTCAAAATAAGTCACGCGAGGCTCTTTTAGAGATTCCAGAAAAATTAGAAGAAGTTCAGAAGTTAAAACGATTATTAGCACTATTTTATAAAAAATGGAGATTCAGTGATTCTTGTCAAGCTTATAAATTATCTGAAATGCTATGGTTAAATAAAGTTTTTTTATCTAATTACGGAAACTCTTATTCTTTAGGTATTTTATTTTTATATATAGCTCATCTATTGAAAGTATCGGTAGTTCCTATAATTTTTCCGACCCAATTAATTTTAACATTTATAGATTCGGAAAAAAAAAAATTTTATATTAATCCTATTAACGGAGACATAGTAAATGAACATATTTTAGAAACATGGTTAAAGGGAAATATTAGCCCAGCTGCTGTATTACATATAAATTATTTACAAGAATCTCAACCGTTAGCTATTATAAAAAAAATTTTAGAGATGCTGAAGATAGCTTTAATTGAAGAGAAAGATATAGAATTAGCTTTGAGTGTAAGCAATATTTTGCTAACATTAAAACCTAAGGATCCGTACGAGATTAGAGACAGAGGGTTAATTTTTTCTCAATTAAGTTGTTATCATGTAGCGATGTCAGATTTGTTATATTTTATTGAACAATGTCCCGATGATCCTGTAAGTGATATTATAAAAATTCAAATGCATGCAATTGAACAGAAAAAAATTGTTTTTCATTAATTGAACTCGGGTTATTAGGGTTTTTCTTTTTATATTTTTAGATATTCTGCATTGTGGTGATTTTATAATTGTTGTTTGGCATAAAAATTAAATATAAAGAGATATGTTATTATGAAGGAAGTAATTTTAGTATTAAATTGTGGAAGCTCATCAGTTAAATTTTCTATTATTAATCCTATTAAAAAAATTTCCCTGATTCAAGGGATAGTTGAGACTATTCAGGGCGTGGTAGTATTATCAATCCAAGATTTTGTACTTCATAAAAAAACCATACAACGATTTGGTAAAATAGAAGTTTACGAACAATTAATTGTTCTAATTTTCGATCTTTTATCTAAGAGATATAAAAGTTATTTAGACAGCCTTATTGGTATTGGGCATAGAGTAGTTCATGGTGGACAGAATATAAAAACATCAATGATTATTAATGATCAAGTTTTGCTAAGTATTCAGAAAGCATCTATTTTTGCCCCGCTTCACAATCCTTATCACTTGTTATGTATAAAAGTTTCTTTACAAAAAATATTAAAATTAAAAAACTGTAATGTGGCTGTATTCGATACTTCTTTTCACCAAACTATGCCAAAAATATCTTTCTTATATGCTATTCCTTATTATTTTTATAGTAATCACGCTATTCGAAGATACGGAGCTCACGGAATTAATCATCTGTACATAACACACCAATGCGCACTAATGTTAAAAAAATCTATTGATCGATTAAATATCATTAGTTGCCACTTAGGTGGCGGTTCTTCTATTACAGCTATTGTAGAAGGTAAATCAATAGATACTTCTATGGGTTTAACGCCGTTAGAGGGCTTGGCAATGGGCACGAGATGTGGTGATATTGATCCGTATATAATTTTTTATATGGTTACTGAGTTAAGCATACCTCTTGAAGAAGTAAAAAAAATATTAACCGAAAAGTCCGGAGTATTAGGAATTAGCGCTTTAACGAGTGATTTTAGGGAGTTAGAAAGAAATTATTTTACTAACAAGAGAGCTAAATTATCTATTGATATTTTTTGTAATCGTGTATCTAAATATATTGGAGGATATTTTACCTCAATGCCGAAAAAACTAGATGCTGTTGTGTTTACTGGCGGGATTGGAGAAAATTCTAGCTTTGTTCGACAAAAAGTAGTAGAGAAATTATCTCTATTGGGCTGTTTCATAGATAATGAAAAAAATTCGATTCATGGTCTAAAGAATAGAAGGATACACTCTTCAAAAAGTATACCTATATTAGTTATACCTGCTAATGAAAATCAAATGATTGCACAAGAAACTTATGCATTATTAAAAAATTTATGATACTAAAATTTTCTACTTGAAAAAATATTTTCTGTTTCTTGAATTTATTTCAGAATTTATTTTTTTTAATTATCCACTATTATTTCAGTAAAACTTTTTATGAAAAATTACTCAGAAGAATTTAAGTTATTTTTACAAAAAAAAGCTTGTAGCCATATTAAAACAATTATTTTTCCAGAAGGGAGCAATTTAAAAATTATAAAAGCAGCTTCAATATGTAGTACATTAAAAATCTCTAAATGTATTTTGCTGGGAGAGAAAAAATATATTCAAGAGCTATCGCGTCGAAATCATATTGATTTAGATAACAACATTTTAATTATTGATCCTAGTAGGATTCGTTCAAAATATGTGCGCCAATTAATCGGTCTAAGAAAGAAAAAGGAAGTACTGAGTGATCATCAAGCTCTTCAGCTATTATACGACAATGTGATATTATCTCTTCTAATGTTGAGTAGCGGGGATGCAGATGGGGTAGTTGCCGGTATCAATCGTACAACAGCCGACGTCATACGACCTGCCTTTCAGCTTTTGCAGCATAATTGTAGAGATCCATTCGTATCTTCAGTATTTTTGATGTTATTTTCTAATCAAATATTGGTTTATGGTGATTGCGCAATCAACAGATATCCAGATTCTGCGATATTAGCTAAAATTGCTATACAGTCTGCAAATACCGCTACTGCTATAGGTATATTACCGAAAGTAGCTATGCTTTCATATTCTACAGGATCTTCAGGATCCGGAAAATCAGTAGATAGGGTTCGAGAAGCGGTGAAAATAGCAAAAAACTCTTGCCCTCAGTTATTAATTGACGGACCTATGCAATACGATGCAGCTATTTCACCAGAAATTGCTCAAATTAAATTACCCAATTCGGATGTAGCTGGTAATGCTACGGTACTTATTTTTCCAGATTTAAATTCTGGAAATATCACGTACAAAGCAGTACAGCAGGCATCACAAATTATATCTATTGGGCCAATTTTGCAAGGTTTAAAAAAACCAGTAAATGATTTATCTCGTGGAGCGTCCATTGACGATATTGTTTATACTACGGCCATGACTGTAATTCAATCCTTTTAGTAAAAAATTTTAAAAAATTATATTAACTGTTTTTTAAAATATAATTCATAAAATTACTATTATAATTATTTTCTATTAGAATAGTAATTCTATGATCCTAAGAGGGAAGGCGATAGGTTCTGTAAACCTACTACTTTTTCTTTTTTTGTCGTTCTGATTAAAATTACTCCTTGGGTATTTCTTTTTAAGACTGCAATTTCGGATACTCTGAGGCGAACAAGGGTGCCCGCATCTGTGATGATCATTACTTGGTGACTATGGTGTACTTGTATAGCTCCTACGACAATTCCGTTTTTTGGAGTTAAACGAATTGAAAGAACTCCTTTAGTAGCGCGTGACTTGATGGGAAATTGATTAATTTTAGTTCTTTTACCGTATCCGTTTTCTGTAACGATAAGAATATCATCCAGTTTATTTGGCGCGATAAGAGAAACTAATCGATCATTTTTAATAATTTTTATTCCCCGAATTCCCGACGCTGTTCGACCCATTTTTCTGATCTTTTGTTCGGAAAATTGAACTACTTTTCCTTGCGAGGTAAATATTAATATATTATCGTTACCATTAGTAAGAGCAACACTTATTAATTCATCATTTTTTCTTAAATGAATAGCAATAATTCCAGAATTTCTTGGTTTTTGAAATTGATTTAATGGTATTTTTTTTACATACCCTAAAGTAGTAGCCATAAATATATTAATAGAAGCTTTATATTCCGTGATAGGCAAAATAGCAGTAATTCGTTCTTTTTGGGTTAAGGGAAGTAAATTAATTATCGGTTTTCCTCGTGCATTTCTGCTAGCTTCTGGTAATTGATATACTTTCATCCAATATAATAAACCCCTGCTTGAAAAGCATAGAATTGTATCCAGTGAATTTGCAACTAATAAATTTTCTATTCGGTCTTCTTCTTTGGTTTTAGCGGCAGATTTTCCTTTCCCTCCTCTTTTCTGGGCATTATAATCAGAAATAGGTTGATATTTTACATACCCCGAGTGAGATAAAGTGACTACTACGGTTTCTTTAATGATCATATCTTCTATATGAAGATCGGATGTTTTTTTAATAATCGCTGTTCTTCTGGTATCTGAAAAATTTTCTTTTATTTTTAGTAGTTCTTTTTCAATAATTTTTTTGATTTTATGTGAGTGAGATAATATCTTTTTTAGCGTAATTTGTTTTTTGATCAAGCGGTGCAGTTCTTGATTAATTTTAGATTTTTCTAATGTAGTAAGTTTATTGAGCTTAATATCTAAAATAGCTAATGCTTGTTTTTTACTAAAATGGAAGTCTATGATTTGAGTATTAAGGTTGTTTTGATCGTTTAAAGATATATTTGTTGTCCATTTTATTTTTTCTAAATTTTTTCTTGCGATCAAATTATTATTTGATATCTTTATAATTCTAATAATTTTATCGATGTTTTTTAATGCAATAGAAAAACCTTCTAAGATATGTATTTTTTTTGTAAACTTTTTGAGTTTAAATAAACATTTTCTAATAATTATTTCTTTTCTATGCTGCAAAAATTCTTTAATAATATCTGTTAGGCTCAATTGTTTTGGTTGACCGGATGACAAGGCAACCATGTTAATTCCAAAAGATGTTTGAAGAGATGTGAGTGAATATAGTTTATTTAAAACAATATTAGTAATAAAATCCTTTTTGATATCAATAACTATTCTCATGCCATCTTTATCTGATTCATCGCGTATACCGGTTATGCCGTTTATTTTTTTTTCTTTAACCAAGATAGCAATTTTTTCAATTAATCTTGCTTTATTAACTTGATAGGGTAGTTCATGAACAATTAGAGATTCTTTTTTAGTTTTTTTATTTTTTTCAATAAAGTGTTTAGATCGAATTAATATTTTCCCCTTACCCGTTTTATACGCTTCTTTAATGCCTCGTGTTCCATAGATAATTCCAGATGTCGGAAAATCAGGTCCAGGAATATACGTCATAAGTTTTTTTAATGAAATACAAGGTTCTTTAAGATAGGCAATACAACCGTTAATAATTTCTTTTAAATTATGTGGTGGAATATTGGTTGCCATTCCTACAGCAATACCGGAAGATCCGTTGATTAGCAAATTTGGAAATTGAGTTGGTAAAATTTCTGGTATTTTTTCTGTTCCGTCATAATTTAAAACAAAGTTGGTTGTTTTTTTTTCTAAATCATTTAACATTTGATGGGTTATTTTAGACATACGTATCTCTGTATATCTCATTGCGGCAGCGGAATCGCCGTCAATAGATCCAAAATTACCTTGACCATCAATTAAAGGGTATCTCAATGAAAAAGATTGAGCCATGCGAACTATTGCGTCATATACTGCTGAATCGCCGTGAGGGTGATATTTTCCTATTACATCTCCTACAATACGAGCAGATTTTTTATAAGGTTTATTCCATTCATTATGTAATATGCTCATAGCAAATAATATTCTTCTATGAACCGGTTTTAATCCATCTCTTACATCCGGCAAAGCTCGGCCAATGATTACCGACATTGCATAATCAAGATACGATCTCTTTAATTCTTTTTCAATATCGACTTGTTTGATTTCTCTTGCAAGATCTTTCATTAATTTAATATCTCAATAATATAATGTTTATTATAGTCAAAATAGCTATATGATATTTTTTTTCAAAAAATCATTTTCCGTTTATATGAAGAAAAAAAAAATAATCAAAAAAAGTATAATTCTTTATTGAGCCTAATTGTTGCTGGTTTTATATAAAATATTGGCTTCTTAAATGTGTTTTTTTGCGAGTTAAGCGTATGTTTATAATAATTTTTATTTATATTGTGGTAGTTATCTTGAGCTATAGTAAGGATACACATTAAAACCGGTCATAATATATACTCGGTTTTAAAGATTATTTGATTAACAATAATATATAATTTATTTTATTTTTAATGATTTATTTTAAAAATTTTCCGATAAATATTTTTTTACTCCTTCAGCTGTTGCTCGCATAGCTTTTTTCCCTGGCTCCCAATTAGCTGGACATACATCGCCAAATTTTTCATAAAATTGCAATGCGTCAATGATACGAAGAATCTCTTGGATATTGCGCCCAATTGGTAGATCATTTATGGATTGATGCCTTATAATACCTAAGTGATCTATAATAAAGGAAGCTCTTAGAGCTACAGATAGCTCACTATGTTCGACTCCATAAGATTTTTGAATACTTTTTGTGATATCTGAAATCATAGGAAAATTTATTTTTCCAATACCGCCATCTTTTGGGGGAGTATTTCTCCATGCTTGATGAACATACACTGAATCAATAGAAACACCGAGAATACATGCTTTTCTTTTTTTAAATTCATGATATAAATTATTAAATGCAATTATTTCTGAGGGACAAACAAAAGTAAAGTCCATAGGCCAAAAAAATAATACTGCTGTTTTTCCGTTAGAATATTGCGTGAAATCAAAGTTATTAACTATTTTTCCGTCTTTTAAAACAGCTGATGCTAGAAAATTTGGAGCTTTTTTAGATACTAAAACCATTTTTTATTCTCCTGCATATACTAAGAAATATATTTAAATATAAATAATAAAAATAACGTATATTATACTATACCATATTTTTATAGAAACATAATATATTATATTTATTATTTTCTATATATAATTTATTATTTGCATAATAATTCTGTTATTATCTTTTTTTTGATTCAGGTATAATGATTTAATTTGGAGTGATTATGACAAATTTACGCTCTCCTACATCATGGAGAAATTTTTTTGTAAAAAAAAAAAAACAAAAAAATCTTATGCAGTTGTTAAAGAAAGTAAAATTTATTCGAAAAAATATTAATGTATATCCGGAACAAAAAATGATTTTCAATGCTTTTCTGTTAACCCCTTTGTTAGGCGTTAAAGTAGTCATTTTAGGTCAAGATCCATATTGCCGTTTTGGTCAAGCTCACGGGTTGTCTTTTTCTGTTCTTCGCGGGATACGGCTTCCTCCATCTTTAAAGAATATTTTTCAAGAATTAAAAAATAACTTTTCAATTTTTAATACACAAAAAATGCACGGCTGTTTAGAATCGTGGGCAGAACAAGGAGTTTTTTTATTAAATTCTATTCTAACTGTTTCAGAGGGTCTTCCGGGGTCGCATCGAGGAATAGGGTGGGAGATTTTTACCGATGAAGTAATTCAATTAATTAGCGATGTTTGTTCAGGTGTAGTTTTTTTATTATGGGGATCTTTTTCGAGAAGTAAACAGTATCTTATTGATCAAAAAAAACATTTTATATTACAAGCGTCGCATCCATCTCCGCGATCATGTTATCGAAGTTTTTTTGGATGCAGACATTTTCTAAAAACAAATATTTTGTTAAAGCGTCAAAACAAAAGTCCTATTAATTGGTTTAAAAATATGAAATATTAAATATTGGTTTTTATAAAAATAAATATTTTTTATAGTTAAAAAAAAAACAAAAAAAAAAGAGGTTCTTTATAAGCCTACAATAGCTTTTTTAATTATTTTTTTTTTAAAAATATACCCATTTTGAATGATAGTTTTAATTATTTTTTTATTTTGCGCAATATCGCTCTCTTGATTTGATTTTAAATTATGTATTTGAGAATCAAAGGGAACGTTAATTTGATTTATTTTTTTTATACTCCAGGATTTTAAGCTTTTTTCAAATATGTTTTGCGTTAGCTTTATTCCTTCTAGGACAGAATTCTGAGATACATGTGTGTGATGAGAGTTGCGCACCAAATAGTCAATTTTATCAATAACAGGAAATATAGATTTCAGAAATTCTTTAAATAGCTGTTTTTTAATGTTTTTTATTTCTTTTTTGTTTTTTTTTATTAAATTGTCTATTTCAGCATAATATCTTAGGCGTATATTTTTTTTTTCTTTTTTACAAGAAACAATTTTTTCTTCTATTTTTTTAACAATAGAAGAATTTTTTTTTTCTTTTTTTTCAATATTATCTTTTTTATTGTCATTAGTTTGATTGTGTTTTTTATTTTCTTTCATAACAACGTCCAACAAAGTGAGTATAATTGAGAATGCATTAAGCATAACAATTATTTAAAAAGAAATAGATAAATTAATATATTTTTATAAAATTTAAGAAGTTTAGTAAAAGTTGCGAATGAAATATAAGAAAAGTCATTTACAAGATCAACTATTTATGTAAAAAAATATTTTAAATGAAATGCGAGTCTTTATTTTAATATATATCCTTTATATCAAGAATTGTATATTTAATTAATTCTTGAGGACCAGATTTTCTCCTTACAATTGTGATTGTTATTAAATTATAATATTTAATTTCTTTCAATGTTTCAACACATAGTTATTTAATGTTTTTCTATTTTTTTATTTTTATCTAAATACTTAATTTTATATACATAATTTTTTCAGTTACATTAGCCTCATGTAGGCTATCATTTTTAAATCTATTGTATTCGACAGGAAAATATATTTTAATAACTCAGATTATACTTTTTTTTTAATGTTCTTTATTGGTAAAAAATGAAATAGAATTGTTTTTATTGTTATTTTGGAGCTGGCGGGATTCGAACCCGCGTCCAAAATTATTGTCAATAGTGCTCTACATGTTTAGTTTATTTGATTTTTTAATAGTTAATACTCAAATCAACAAAGTATTATTTTTATCTTGATTAATATAGCTTTGCTGCATCAAGAAAAACTGACAAAGCTATCTCTTTTCGTGATTAACCTTTCATAAAGATTTCTTTTCTATCCAAAGAGAAAAAATAGATTAGAAGAAAGGGCTTTATCTAGTTTTTTAAGCTGCTAAAGCGTAAGTTTGTTCGTTTGCATTTAATTAAATTGGTTTTTTAACGAGGCAAACCAATCCTCGACATGCAACAATATATTTAATATATTTTGTCAAATCCATAATCAGCCCCTATTCTCTTATTATATAGATTTTATGGTTTAATTCAATAGAAACGTTATTTTAAATATATTGTTTTATATTTTTATATTGTATATTATTAATATAAAATTTATTTTTTTTATTTCCCTAATACATAATTTAATTTTTATTAAACAATAGACCTTTTTAGAGAAATTAACCAATTCAATGAGTAATTTTAAGATGACAGACATCATTAGTAGAATAGAAAAGCAATTAAATGATAATACTGTTATCATTTATATGAAAGGCTCCCCGGAACATCCTAGCTGCGGTTTTTCGTCTCAGGCTGTCCAAGCGTTGTCGCTATGCACTTCAGATTTTGCATATGTTGATGTATTAAAAGATCCTGATATTCGATTAGCATTACCTAAATATGCTCAGTGGCCTACTTTTCCTCAGTTATGGGTTAAAAAGCGTTTAATCGGAGGATGTGATATTATTTTAGAAATGTTTCGTAATGGAGACTTGTTGTCTTTAATTAAAAGCTGTGCTTCTAAAAATAGAGAAAAGAATTAGTTTTTTTATTTTTTTATATAGACTTTATCTCATCGCGTTTTTTTCGGTGAGATAAATGAGTTGGCCAACCCCCTAGCCTTTTCCATCGATTTACTAGCTCGCAGAAAAGATGTGCTGTTTGTTTAGTATCGTATAAAGCAGAATGGGCCTGTGAAGTATCAAACGGTATTCCCGCTATCTTGCATGCTTTTGCAAGTACTGTTTGGCCGAATACTAGCCCACTGAGTGCAGCAGTATCAAATGTAGTGAATGAGTGAAACGGATTATTAATTATTCCAGTTCTTCTTGTAGCTGCCATTAAAAAGTTATGATCAAAGTTTGCGTTGTGCGCCACTAATATGCCCTTTTTACACTGATTAATGTTTATTTTCTTTTTCACGAATTTAAAAATTTTTTTTAATGCTTTTTTTTCGCTAACAGCGCCTCTAAGCGGATTAAACGGATCAATTTTGTTAAACGCGACAGATTCTGCTTGTATGATTGATCCCCGGAATGGTATGACGTGAAAGTGTAAGGTATCATCAATTTGTAGCCAACCTAATGTATTCATTTTTAAAGTGACAATAGCGATTTCTAATAATGCATCAGTTTTTGCATGAAACCCAGCGCTTTCTATATCTATTACGACTGGATAAAATCCTCTAAATCTCTTGTTAATAGTATTTTGTGCATCTTTTTTTATGGACATGTGAATCTCAATTGCGATCAATAATATAAATATTAAGAGTATTTTTGTTTAATTATATAAAATTATAATCATCTTAATCTAATAACTCAATATATTTAAAAAAAAATAATTATTTAATATGATAAGATAAAGATGATAAATTTAATGAACATGAAGTATTGTTTATATTATTGCCTTAAAGAAATGACTGATATGCATGTAGTAACTTATATTGCAGTGAGTTTTTGATGACTAGATTAAATAAATATTTTATATATATTAAATATTCTACTATATATTTTAATTTTATTAATCGCTTAATAGTAACGGAGTGAGAATTTATTGTAGAAAAACTTTTGTATAATAGCAGTTAAGATTTAATGAAAATATTGTGTTTTTAACGTATCCTAGGTAACGATGTATAAGCTTTTTATTAAAAACTGTTTAGAATTTTTTATAAGTTCTCGGGTGATTTTAGCAATATTTCTTAATTACAGGATATATGTTTTCTTTGATAAAAATTATTCTTTTTTCATGCATATACGGGATAAGCATACATGCTTATTTCTTTTATGGCCTAAGAGAAGAATACATATTTTCGATCAAATAGCATAATATATTTTAAAAGGTTGATTTTTGAAAAAAATAAAAATGATCGTCGGTTTAGGAAACTCCATTCATCGGTACCTTGGCACAAGACACAACGTTGGTTTTTGGTTTATTGATGCGCTATTAGATTTTTATAAAGGCGTTTTGAGATATAAAAAAAAATTTTTAGGTTTCGTAACTTCCGTTGTGATAGAAGATAATACAGTTTACGTGCTAAAGCCTAACTTATTTATGAATACTAATGGTCATGCGGTAGCAAATTTATCATCTTTTTACAATATTCAGTTATCAGAAATTTTAGTAGTGAGAGATGAATTAGATTTATTGCCTGGAGAATTACAAATAAAATTTGGAATCAGACACAACGGGCATAATGGTGTTAAAAGTATAATTAAGTATTTTAACAAGAAAAGCGCTTTTATGCAGCTATGCATAGGAATTGGTCGCCCTCAATCTATAGGTAGTATAGCTAAATTTGTCTTAGAAGCGCCTAGTTCAGAAGAAAAAAAAATGATCAAAAAATCAATTGTAAGATTTATTGCTTTAAACAAAGGAGAGTTATATAAACAAATTACTAAAAAAAAATTCTTTAAATGAATAGATGTATGTATTTATAATTCATGCGCTGGTTTATATTTTTAATTCGATAGGTATAAAATATTGTGGTATATAAATTTGGAATTATTGGATTGCCTAATGTAGGAAAGTCAGCATTATTTAATCGATTAACGAAACTGAATGTTCCATCTAAAAATTTTCCTTTCTGTACCATTGCTCCAAATTTAGGCATGGTTTCTGTTATTGATAACCGATTAAAGAAGCTAGCACTTGGTTTTGAATCAGAAAAAATTGTATATAGTGTTGTTCAGTTAGTCGATATAGCGGGTTTGGTAAAAGGAGCTTCTACCGGAGAGGGTTTAGGAAATAGATTTTTAGAAAAAATTAGAGAATGCCATGCAGTCATACATGTTACGCGTTGTTTTAAAAACGACGATATTATTCATGTATATGATGCTGTTGATCCTGCGCGCGATATTGATATTGTGAATTCAGAATTATTGTTATCTGATCTTGATTTATGTGAAAAAACGGTTCAAAGACTTTTAGTGCATAAAAGTCAGGTTCATGTACGTGATGATAATACAATGAATTTGATGCATCGTTGTATACAAAAACTACAATTAGGTGTAGCACTAAGGGATATTAAGTTTACACATACAGAATTGATGTATTTGAAACAATATCGTTTTTTAACATTAAAGCCTATGATTTACGCATTAAACATGGCCAACAACTTTGATCTAAATATTGATTTAAAGGCATTTTTTAAAAATATCAACATTAATAAATTAACGATTTTTCCAGTTATTGCAGATGCGAAAGATCAAAATAAAAGAAATAATATAGATGATTTACCATGTCATTTAATGTCAAAACAGATTAATGATCTTAATAATTATGATAAGATTGTTCAAGTCATATGTCATATGTTAAAGCTAAAAACTTTTTTTACTGCTGGGCCAAAAGAAACTAGGTCGTGGTTGTTTCGTTCAGGTAGCACGGCATTACAGGTAGCTAGCTTAATTCATTCTGATTTTTCTAAAGGTTTTATTAGAGCTCAGGTTATTTCATATGATGATTTTATTAGCTTGAGAAGTATGTATAAAATAAAAAAATTTGGCAAACTGCGTAGTGAAGGGAAAAAATATCTAGTAAACGACGGCGATATTATAAATTTTTTGTTTAATGTATAAGAATAGTTTTCTTCGAAGACAGTATTTCAGGTTAAATGAGTAAATCATTGTTTAGAAAGGAAAAATGTATTCCTTTCTAAACAATGATGCTTTTTAAATTTTTGTTAACAAAAAGTTTTTTAATTTTAAAAAATCGGGTTTCATTTGGTGTGATAAATTTTTTAAATGGATTCTCGATTGTAAAGATTCTGGTAGATCTATGTGGGTGTTTAATATTTTTTCTACTGTATCTTGAAATTTTGACGGATGAGCAGTACCTAAAAATAATCCGAAATCTGTTTTATGCATATTTTTTTTTAATATTCGATATGCTATAGCTGCATGTGGCTCAGAGGTGTATCCTTGTTTATACAATTCTCGCATGGATTTTATAGTTTTTTCATCAGATACGCTTTCAGATTTAAGAGTATTAAGGTTCCATTTCTTTCTTTTAAATATTTCCTCTACTCTTGGCCAATTATTGGGTTGACTAATGTCCATAGCATTTGAAAGAGTAGATATAGTATAATTAGGTTTCCAGATTCCGGACTCTAAAAATCGTGGAATTGTGTCATTAGCGTTAGTAGCAGCAATGAATGATTTGATAGGTAGTCCTAATGATTTTGCAATTAATCCTGCCGTTAAATTTCCGAAATTCCCACAAGGAATAGATATCACAATATCGTTATGATGTTTTAGCGGAATTAATGCAAAAGCTTCAAAATAATAACAAATTTGAGCTAATAAACGACTAATGTTAATAGAATTTGCGGAATTTAATCCGATTTTTTTTTTTAACTGAACATCATTAAATGATTGTTTTACTAGGTATTGGCAATCATCAAAACTACCATTAATAGCAATTGTGTGTATATTTTTTCCTAATGTGCAGAATAATTTTTCTTGTAAAGAACTAATCCTTCCCTTGGGATATAAAATGACTACTCGAATATTGTCCATACGATAAAACGCATGCGCTACCGCTGCCCCTGTGTCTCCAGAAGTAGCTGTTAATATGGTCATAATAGAATTTTTCTCTTTCCAATGAGAAAGCATTTGAGCCATAAATCTTGCTCCAAAGTCTTTAAAGGCTAATGTTGGGCCGTGAAATAATTCTAGACAAGAAATATTTTTTTTAATGGATACGAGTTTTGGTTTTGTAAAAGAAAATGCTTTTTTGACTTTTTTTTTTAGATCTTTTAATGGAATTTCATCGGATATAAAATGTGATAGTATGTGTGTGCTACGATTAATAAAATCCATTTTTATTAAATCGTCTAATGCCCGAGCACTAAATTTTGGTAAATATTTTGGGAAAAATAATCCTTGTTTTTTTCCTAAACCTTTTTTAATTGCGTTTAAAAAATTCACTTCTTCGCTATTATCTTTTAAATTGTATAATTTCATTATTAAGATCCTATCCGTCTTGCGCCTAATTGATCAATTGTACAAATATGTACAAATCCTTGTTCGTTTTTGATAAAGTTTACCTCTAGCCATTTTTTTATTTTTTTTGCAACACCAATATCTAAACATATTGAAAATATAGTAGGTCCTGATCCAGATATACTGCAAGTAAGGGCGCCTAGCTGCATAATTGCATTTTTTGTATTAAGGAATTGTGGTATTAAAGGGATTCTATAGGGTTCCGCAAGAACATCTGTCATAAAGCGTATCGCTAATTCAGGTTGGTTAGAGTGTAAAGCGTGTATGAAGGTTGATAGGTTTCGACTGTTTGTTATACATATATCTTTATTATACTTTTGCGGAAGTAGATTTCTAGATACAGAGGTAGGTAGCGCAATACCGGGCCAAGCAATAATCCATAACCAATTTTTGAATACAGGAAGAGACTGTGTTTTATGAAACAAGTCGTTTGTTACGAGCTGTAATCCGCCTAAATAGCAGGGAGCAACATTGTCGTAATGTACACTACCAGATATAAATCCCTCTAAGCGGCCCATTATATTGATTAATTCTCTTTGCGTGAGATTTGTTTTATAAAATTTGTTGAGAGCTAAAACGCTTGCCACGATAGAAGAAGCGCTAGACCCTAAACCTGATCCGATTGGCATATTTTTTTTTAGTGTAATAGATACTGGTGTTTTTTTTTTTGTTTTTTTATTAAACCAATTCCATGCCTGCCATGTAATATTTTTTTTTATATCACCTGGTAATTGTGTAGAAAAATTGCCATGATTATGTAATTGAAAAGTTTTTGATGATTGTATGGAAACACAATCCCCTAATAAAGTACCGTCTATTGGAGTGATAGCTGCTCCTAAAATATCAAAACCAACACCAACATTTCCTATAGAAGCGGGTGCATAAATTTTTATCATTATTTTTAAGCTCGTGTGATTATGATATTATACGCAATAAATCAGAGAAAACCCCTAATGCTGTTACCCTGTTACCAGCGCCATAACCGCGTAGTATTAACGGAATTGGTTGGTAATATTTAGTATAAAAGACAAATATATTTTCTCCGTTTTTTATATGATACAGAGGATTGTATTTATTTACTGCATGTAGTTGAACCTTACAGATTCCCTGGTCATTAATTGTTCCGATAAATCGTAAGACTTTTTCTTCTTTTTTAGCTTGTTTAGATTTTTTTAAAAATATATGATTGAGCGCCCTTAAACGGGATAAGAATTTTGTTTTGTTATTTGTTTTTTTAAAGTCATCAGGCAAGATTTGTTCAACATGAATGTCTGAAAGCTCTAAAGAATAGCCAGCTTCTCTTGCTAAAATTAATAATTTTCTTGCTACGTCGATTCCCGATAGATCATCTTGCGGATTTGGCTCAGTAAATCCTAATTTTTTTGCGCTGTTTACAGCATCCGATAAAGTGTTGTTTGGATCTAATTGTCCAAATATATATGACATGGATCCCGAAAGGATGCCTTGGAATTTAACTAATTTATCTCCTGATTCAATTAAACTTTTCAGCGTTTGAATAACAGGTAAGCCGGCTCCTACGTGAGTTTCATAAAAAAATTTTTTATTATATTTGCACGCTGTTTCTCTGATCTTTTTATATTTTGCAAATAAGGAAGTATTAGATTTTTTATTAGAGGTAATAATATGGAATCCAGATTTTATGATTTCATTATATTTATCGGCAATGTCGTAACTCGCTGTACAATCGATGAGAACCGGACATAGAAAACCATATTTTTTGGGTAATATTAAAATTTTTTTTAAATCAAAGTTCTCTTGAGGCTCCTCGAGTTTCTGGATCCATTCTTCAGAATCGATTTTTTTTTTATTAAAAATAAATTTTTTTGAGTTAGCAATCAGATTTATATTTAAGCAGATTGATTTTTTTTTAAATTGTTCACGTTGTTGAAAAAAAATTTTTAAAAACTCTAGTCCCACTCCGCCGACACCTATCAAAAAAATATTAATAAATATTTTTTTATTAATAATTAAATTATGTATTTTATTTGTAATTTGGTCAGTTTGTTTGTTTTTTAATACAAAAGACAGTGATGTATTAGATGCGTTATGCGAAATATCTAATATAGTATTTTGAAATTTATTTACTACACAGCAAATTTTTTTTAAAATCTCAGAATTATATTTTTTTATATTAGTTCCAATAATAGATATCATGCTTAAATTATCGAGCGTGATAATGGGTTCTATCATTTTTCTCTGTATCTCGGTTTCAAAAACTGTTTCTAAGTCTTTTTTTATATTTTTTGAATTACGTTCTTGTATATAAAAGTTAATTGAATGATTAGACAGAGATTGGTTGAATAGATACGTATTTATATTTAGACGGTTAAGATATAGAAATAGCTTATGCGTCATCTTTTCTATACAAAAGTTGGTGCAACTAAATATTTTAATTAAAGTAATTTTTTTTAAATTTGTAATTCCAGTAATAATACTTGCATTTGTTTTTTTTTGTTTACTAATGAGTGTACCAGCATGGTTATGGTTATTAGTATTTTTGATGATACATGGAATGTTTGTATTTTGTAATGGAGCTATAGTAGAAGGATGAATAACTGAGGCTCCAAAATAAGCTAATTCTAGTGCTTCTTGATACGTTATTTCTGATATCCACCGTGCTTGTGAAATAATATTTGGGTCTCCGGTATATATGCCATTGACATCAGTCCAAATTTCACATGCGGTAGATTGTGTGCAAATAGCTAATATTGCGGCAGAATAGTCTGATCCGTTTCTTCCCAAAACAACTAGTTCTCCTTTTGCATTTCCAGCAATAAAGCCAGGCATTAAAATAATATTCTGTTTAGAAATATTTAATTTTTGAAAACTTTTTTTTGATTTTGGGATTTCTACAGTAGCGTTGAGGTAGCTGTTGGTGGCTAATATTGTTTTAACAGGGTTTATTATGGTGACCGTGCGTTTAAATGTATTTAAAAGGCTTTTCATAATTATTACGGAAAATATTTCGCCTGAGCTTATTATTTGAGCTTGTTTTTTTTCTGAACATATTTTCGACAAATATATTTTCTTAAAAATATTATTTAATTTTTCATATTTTTCGATAATTTGTTTTTCTATCTTTTTGAGGGGATATTTTGGGTTTATGTTATATAATTCTTGAATTAAGTTTAGAAAAAATTTTTTAATAAAAATGAGAATGGAGGTAGGAATTTTTTTGTGTTTTATGAATTTTTTAATAGATTTTTCTAAATAATTTGTTATAGTTGCTGGAGCGGACAGAACAATGGAAATTTGATCATTTTTTGCTTTATCTATAATGATTGAAGATACGTGTATAAATTTTTTTGCATTTGCAAGTGATGTGCCTCCAAACTTCAATGTTTTCATAACTAGAATCTCTTTTTCTCTAAATCTTGTTTTTAAATTTATTTTATTTAAATAAGCGCTTTTTATGTGATATATACTAAATTTTATTTGATAGTACGCATTTATTTAAGTAGCAATTATATGTGTGGTTTTATTATATGAAAATGATGTGAAAAATTTTTAGAGAATAATTTTGGTACTGCTGTATAAGTAATATTTTTTTTAAAGAAACATTTTTAAATAAATTGTATCATATTTTCTTCTTTTTTTCTTTTTTTTTGGTGCTTTTGGTTTCTAAGAAAGCGAGAAGTTTTATACATATCCAGTATGCTTAGGGGTTATTAGGTAAAAAAGAAAAAATACTTTTTAAAAAAAAATAATAATATTATATTTTTTTGGATTTTATATAGTTTATTTTTATAAATATTTACTATACATTAATATTTTTTTTTAAAAAAGTATTTTTTTTATTCCAAAAAACAACCATTTTTTTTAAATCAGTTTTATTTTCCACTGTAGCGCGTAATGAAAATAGCTCTAAAGCTGGAGAAAAATTGTGATGTTGTATAATTTTTTTTGTTTCGTTTTTTTTTTTAATTTCTATGTCTTTCTGCAAACCCCATATTTTTTCAATAACTATCAAAATATGTTTTGGTATGCCAGTAGAAGCTGCTGATTTTTTTAGGATATAATTTACGGATACGGAATATGCTCGTGAATATTTTAATGTATTGTTTATTAATAGCATTTGTATTTTTTCTATTAGCGGATACCATAATAGCGATGCGAATAAAAAAGAGGGACAGCGTATTGATTTTTTTGTCATAGCAGAATCTATTTTTTTTAAACTGAGTTTAATTATTTCTGTTAAAAAAAATGTATTTTTTTTGCTTAAGTTATTTAATAAAAACGGCATTAAGGGATATATTAAAGAGTATTTTTTTAATCGTATATAAGTTAAATAGCCATATCCAAAGCAAAATAATTTTATAGATTCATTAAATAATCTCGCCGATGGTATTTCTTTCAATAAATTTGATAATTTAAATATGGGTTTTTCAGTTTTTTTTTCGATATGCATATGAAGTCTTACAGAAAACCGAATAACCCTCAACATACGTACCGGGTCTTCTCGATATCGAGTTTCTGCGTCTCCAATTAACCGAATGACTTTTAATTTTATATCTTTAATTCCTCCGACATAATCTCGAATGCCGTAGTCTCGTATACTATAATATAGGGCGTTAATTGTTAAATCGCGTCTATATGCATCTTCTTCAATTTTTCCAAAGGTATTATCAAATAATACAATGCCTGTATTTGTCTTTTTTGTAAAAGAACGTAATGTATTATTATGATATTTAGCTCTAAATGTTGACACTTCAATAATTTCGCTTTTAAAAATTAAGTGAGCGATAATAAATCGTCTGCCTATCAATCTACAATTTTTAAAAAGTTTTCTAATTTCGTTTGGTTTGGCGTTAGTTGCAATATCAAAATCTTTCGGTTTTTTTCCCAACAGTAAATCTCTAACCCCTCCTCCAACAAGATAAGCTTCATATCCTAATTTGTTTAATCTGTATAATACTTTTATAGAATTATTACTAATTTGTCTTAAAGATATATTATGATTTTTTTTTATAATTAGATTCATAGGTTAATATCGATATTATTATTGTATTTGTATCTATATGTAAAATTTAGTATTCGTTCAATGTGTGTGTAATTAATTTATTTTTTTGATATTATCAAATATATCGTATAAAATAACTTTTTTAAGCACATTGTTTTTATAATAATTCAGAATATTGAATATCATATTTATTTCTTATTTCTTGTGAGATATTGATTTGTAAATATTTTTATAGTTTGGTCAGAGTTATGAAGCTAGGGCTCGTGTTTAAAAATATATGTTTGTATAAAAAATAATATTTTATCTAGTTTAGTATGTTATTTATTTTATAATAGATTGTTTAATATGTGAAACACTATACTTAGTATTTTTGAGGATTATGATATATTGCGGTATTATACAAATAATTGTTTTGTGGCACCACGGTTCTGAGTAAATAGATTGTGTGTTTTATTGATAATATTTTTTATTATATATAAATTATTATAGGTCAAATATGGCATCATTGATATGTTAATTTTGAAGAGATTTTTTTTAAGAGTTAAAGTATATAAAACAATTATTTAGTATATTACAGTATTTTTTACATTTTATTTTGAATATTTTATGATGCATTATTGAACTTTATATCTGCTCAGTATTTAATGCGCTAATTTTTTTAATCAATGTGTTTAAAAACTTTTTAAGAACTAGATTTTTATACGGATATATAAAGCTTTATACAAGTGACGGTGAAAATAGCGCTAAATCTAAACATAAGTTCATAATATTTTGCAAAAAAGTGCTTGCATAGATGTATTTTATAATTGCTTTTCTATGTATAGAAAATGCCATATTTTAATATCTAATGTCAAGTGACATTGTTATAATAAAAAGATATTTTTTTGGCAGTTATACTAAATAATCTAGATATATGCATTTTATTGGTATAGATTAGTTTATTTCATAGAATAGGAAGATACTGGGGATATATATGAAGTTTGCTTTAGGTTTAGAGTATGACGGAAGTATTTATTATGGTTGGCAAAAACAAAAATATGTATTAACAATTCAAGAATGCCTGGAGCTAGCTATCTCTAAAATTGCTGATCGTCAGGTAGATGTTGTTTGTTCTGGTCGAACTGATCGCGGTGTACATGCAATGACGCAGATTGTACACTTTCATACTGATATTAAACGCAGTTGTTCGGTATGGCTTAGGGGATTAAACGCGCTATTACCTAAAGATATTACTGTATTATGGGTACAAGAAGTGCCATTGGATTTTCATGCTCGATTTTCTGCTTTATCTCGATCGTATCGTTATTTAATTTTTAACCAAAAACATCGATCTAGTTTTTTTATAAAACACTGCCTTCATGTCAGAGACATGTTAAATATCATTAAAATAAAGAATAGTATTAAGTATTTAGTCGGAAAACATGATTTTACGTCATTTAAAAGCGTTGGTTGTCAATCTTCTTCTGCGATAAAAAATATTATGTCTTTAACTGTGCGGAGAATAAATAATTTTGTAGTTTTTGATATTACTTCTAATTCTTTTTTATATCGTATGGTAAGAAATATTGTAGGATGTTTGCTAGCAGTAGGTTTATCTCGGTGTCGTGCGCGCGGAGTGAAAACAATCTTGAGGAACAGAGATATAAAAAAAAAATATTCTACACTTCCGGCGTATGGATTATATTTTATGTACGCTTCATATCCAGAGCGTTATGGTATATTTAAACATTATCGACTGTTTAGTAATAGCGGTTTATTTATGAATATTAAATAGTTCTTCGTAATACAGTTAAATATTTTGATAAATGCTTTTATTATTATATTTGATATTTTGGTCATGTTTAACTTAAAGTATAGTTAAGAGTATATGATATAGTTTCTTTTATGTCTAGTTTATATGTTCTACATCTTTAGGCAAATTATATTTTTTATTTCTTAGATATGTGCATATAGTAAACTTGAGTAGTCATAAAATTATAGACAGATTTTGATGAAGAATGCTATATGATTGTACTGAATTAATATATTCATTGTCCTATATAAAAGTTTTATATATATGGATGATAATATTAATGTTTGTATTGTTAATAATATAATTTTTAGGAAAATCATTAAAAAATTTTTGTTTAATTAGTTGACAGTAAATTATTTTTAATTTTAGATATTTTTCTTAGTAGCTTTTACTATAAAACATTTAATAATACTGCACTCAATAATCTTCAGTATTATCAATATTATTGATATATATAAAAAATAAAAATTGATATGATGATTTATAAAAATTTTTTATTTTATGTATATGTTTACTGTTATATTCGCGAATACGAGATTTTAGTATGTTAGGTAAATTAATTAGTAAATTTTTTCTTAATCGTAACGATCGCATTTTAAATAATTTAAAAGATCTTATTATTAAAATTAATTGTTTGGAAAAAAATATTATACAACTATCAGACGCTGAGTTAAAAAAAAAAACTACTGAATTTAAACTTCGTTTAAAAAATGGAGATACGTTAGATGTATTGTTGCCAGAAGCATTTTCTGTTGTTCGAGAAGCAAGCAAAAGAGTTTTGGGAATGCGGCATTTTGATGTACAAATTTTAGGGGGAATTATTTTACATCAGAAGTGTATTGCAGAAATGCGAACAGGAGAAGGAAAAACATTGACCGCAACCTTGCCAGCTTATTTAAATGCGCTGTTAGGTCGGGGCGTTCATATTGTTACTATGAATGATTATCTAGCTAAAAGGGATGCAGATAAAAATCGTGTCTTATTTGAATTTTTAGGCTTAACGGTAGGAGCTAATGTTTCAGGAATATCTTTGGAAGATAAACAAAAAGCTTATCTTGCAGACATTACCTATGGTACGAATCATGAATATGGCTTTGATTATTTGCGAGATAACATGGTTTTTTGTAATAAAAAGAAAGTTCAAAGAACCCTATACTTTGCTTTGGTAGATGAAGTAGATTCTATTTTAATTGATGAAGCGCGTACACCTCTAGTAATTTCTGGCCCTATAGAGGGCAGCAATGCTCTATATAAGAACATTAATTCTATTATTCCCTTTTTAGTACTTCAAAGAAAAAAAAGCAATAAGAGTCTTGGTAAAAGAGGAGATTTTTATATTGATTATAAGCAACGCCAAGCGCATTTAACGGAAAAAGGGTTAAAAAAAATAGAGAGATTATTGGTGAAATATAATTTTTTACCTAAAGAAGAATCATTATATTTACCAAAAAATATTTTTTTTGTTCACCACATACTTTTAGCGCTTAAAGCTCACTATGTTTATTTGAAAAATACCGATTATATCGTACAAAACAAAAAAATTGTTATTGTTGACGAGCATACTGGAAGAATTATGAAAAGCCGGAGATGGTCGGATGGATTGCATCAAGCGATAGAGGCCAAAGAAAAAGTATGTATTCAAAATGATACCCAGACCTTGGCATCAATAACTTTACAAAATTATTTTCGTTTATATGATAAGTTATCGGGAATGACGGGTACGGCTGCAACAGAAGCTTTTGAATTTAATTCTATTTATCACCTAGATACTATAATTATACCAACAAACAAGCCTATGATTCGGAATGATATGCCGGATTTAGTATATTTATCTACATCAAGTAAATTAAGAGCTATTATTTCTGATATACAGAGTTGTGTTAATCGACAACAACCTGTTCTCGTTGGCACTGTATCTATTGAAAAATCTGAGGAAATTTCTAAGTTATTATGTAAATTAAACATTAAACATAATGTTTTAAACGCTAAATTTCATGCTCAAGAAGCGTATATTATTGCCCAAGCAGGGAAACCTAAAGGGGTAACTATAGCAACAAATATGGCTGGCAGAGGTACTGATATTGTTTTGGGGGGAGCTTTTAAGTATAAAGAAAATACTAATCATGCATCTCAAAAAAACAATTTACTAAAAGGATTGTGGAATGAAAAAAATCAATTGGCGGTTAAATTAGGAGGTTTGCACATTATAGGAACTGAACGACATGAGTCTCGTAGAATTGATAACCAGTTACGAGGCAGATCTGGAAGACAAGGTGATCCTGGTTCCTCACGATTTTATTTATCATTAGAAGATACCTTGATGCGGTTTTTTGTTTCAGATAAAATTATTAGCTTAATGAAAACTCTAGGAATGACGGATAATCAAGCAATTGAACACCCTTGGCTAAGCTCGGCTATTGAAAGAGCTCAAAAAAAAGTAGAAAATAAAAATTTTGATATTAGAAGGCAATTACTAGAATATGATAACGTCATTAATGAGCAACGTTCAGTTATATATAATGAGCGTAATAAATTAATTAACCAATCTAGCATTCACGATTATATTTTAGAAATTTTAAAAGACCGCGTGAGAGCTTGTATTAAGCGGTATATAAGCGGCGGTCCAGTAAATTTAAATAGCTTTCATGCTTTAGAGCGCGAATTAAAAAATAATTTTTACTTTATTCAACCAATAAGGGAATTTTTAGAGATTGGCGCTACATTATATCAAAATGTTGATAAATTAGCTGATTTAATCGTTTCAACTATACAATCTAATTATAGTAAAAAAACTTCAGAAGATTTTGAAGAATATTCAAATATGATTGAAAAGTCAGTAATGATACAAATACTAGATATTTTTTGGAAAGAACACCTGAATGCAGTAGATTTTTTAAGACAAAGTATTCATTTAAGAGGATATGCCCAACAAGATCCGCAACAAGAATATAAACGAGAATCTTTTTTTATGTTTCAATCAATGCTTGTGTCAATTAAAGATAATGTAATTAAAAATTTAATTAATATTTTTTTTGTAGATTTTAAGAAAAATAAAGACATATATATGGATATTGTAAATCAACAAGATAATGATACATTACATTTTTTAATTATGAAATTAATTAATATTACGTGAAACTAGTAAAAACTTTTTATTTTTTTTATTTTTTTTTATTTTTCTTTTATATTAAGTAATGTATTATATATATTTTATTTGAATAAGTTGTGAGTCATGTAATTTTTACATTCGCATTACTGATGCTTTTTATCAAAAAATGTTGATACGCATGATGTATATGCATATAGTAATATGTGTTGCTAGTCATATTATGAAGATTAAAATATTAAATATAACCAAATATTAAAAATATTCATTTATTAGGTTATTAGATCTGTAATGTTTTTAAGGATTAACTAGGTATGTTTAAAAATATTTTTCCAGATAGCGATCCGATTGAAACTTCTGAATGGATAGATTCTATGCATTCAGTTATAAAGAGAAGTGGAAAAAAAAGAGCTTATTTTTTAATAAATAAGATTTTAAACTCCAATCTTTTACAAAAGACTAATTTTTATACAACAGCCGGATTAGAGTACATTAATACAATTGATGTAAAGGATGAGCCCGAATATCCTGGCAACATATTTTTAGAAAAGAACATTTGCTCTGCAGTACGATGGAACGCCATTATGATGGTTTTGAGAGCTTCTAAAAAAAACCTAGATTTAGGCGGTCACATTGCTTCTTTTCAATCTTCAGCAATGATTTATGAAGTATGTTTTAATCATTTTTTTCGAGCTAGTAATAAAGATGATGGCGGGGATTTAGTTTATTTTCAAGGCCATATTTCTCCGGGTATTTATGCTAGAGCTTTTTTAGAAAATCGATTAACAGAAGAGCAGTTAGATAATTTTAGACAAGAAGTTGATGGTTTAGGATTATCTTCTTATCCTCATCCTAAATTAATGCCGAGTTTTTGGCAGTTTCCTTCTGTTTCTATGGGTTTGAGCTCTATTTCCTCAATTTATCAGGCTAAATTTTTAAAATATTTGCACTCTAGAAAATTAAAAGATACTTCAAAACAAACTGTATATGCTTTTTTAGGTGATGGTGAAATGGACGAACCTGAGTCTAGAGGAGCAGTTACCATAGCTTCTAGAGAAAAATTAGATAATTTGATTTTTGTTGTTAACTGTAATTTGCAGCGCTTAGATGGCCCTGTTACAGGAAACGGAAAGATTATTGATGAATTAAGTAATTTCTTTTTAGGGTCTGGCTGGCATGTTATTAGAGTAATATGGGGTAGCCAATGGGATTGTTTGTTAGAGAAAGATCGTTTGGGTTATTTAAAAAAATTAATGAGTGAAACTGTAGATGGAGATTATCAAACATTTAAATCAAAAGACGGAGCATATATTCGAAAATATTTTTTTGGAAAATATGAAGAAACGAAAAAATTAGTAGATAATATGTCTGATGATGAAATTTGGAAATTAAAGAGAGGTGGCCATGATTTTAAAAAATTGTATTCTGCTTTTCATGCAGCAAAATTAGTAAAAAATAAACCAGTAGTTATATTGATTCACACAGTGAAAGGGTATGGATTAGGTAATATTGCTGAGGGAAAAAATATAGCTCATCAAATAAAAAGTTTAGATATTCAAGATATTCAACATTTAAAAAAACATTTAAAAATAGAATTAAATACTGAATCTATACAAAAATTATCGTATATAAAATTTCCGTTGAATTCTCCGGAATCACAATATTTACATGATCAAAGAAAAAAATTAAGCGGTTATCTTCCTTGTCGATCCAATAAATTTTCTGAAATATTAGAAATTCCTGCGTTAAGTGATTTTGATTCTATCTTGACAAAACAAGACAGACCTATTTCCACTACTATTGCGTTTGTCCGCATTTTAAATATTTTATTAAAAAATATGAGTTTGAAAAATAGAATTGTTCCTATTGTTGCCGATGAAGCTCGTACATTTGGGATGGAAGGTTTATTTCGTCAAATCGGAATATATAATTCTCAAGGACAAAGATACACGCCTTCTGATAAAGATCAGTTTTTTTATTATAAAGAAGCTTGTCAAGGTCAAATTTTACAGGAAGGAATTAGTGAGTTAGGAGCATGTGCATCATGGTTAGCTGCCGCAACATCTTACAGTACTAATAATTTTCCAATGATACCGTTTTATATTTATTATTCTATGTTTGGTTTTCAGAGAATCGGTGATCTTTTGTGGTCATGTGGTGATCAACAGGCTAGAGGTTTTTTAATTGGCGCTACATCTGGTAGAACTACATTAAATGGAGAAGGCTTGCAGCATGCAGATGGACATAGTCATGTTTTGTCATTAACGATACCCAATTGCATATCTTATGATCCTACATATGGTTATGAGTTAGCTGTAATTATACAATCTGGTTTACAGCGCATGTATGGCCAGCAACAAGAGAATATTTTTTATTATATTACTACATTAAATGAAAATTATGTTATGCCTAAAATGTCTAATAGTATGATAAAGGGTATTTGTAAAGGGATATATAAGCTAGATACTTTATATGGTAAAAAGGGTCATGTACAATTGATGGGATCAGGCGCTATTTTTCAGTGCATAAGAAAAGCAGCTAAAATCTTGCTACTAGAGTACAATATAGGCTCTGATATCTATAGCGTTACTTCCTTTACCGAAATCGCTCGTAATGGTCAAGATTGTATGAGATGGAATATGCTTAATCCCTTAAAAACAAAGAAAAAACCTTATATTGCTACCATTATGAATCAATGCCCCGTTGTAGCTGCGACAGATTACATAAAAGTTTTCGCAGAACAAATTCGAGCATATATTCCGTCTAAGGCGTTTTATGTTTTAGGATCCGATGGGTTTGGTAGATCAGATAGTCGTCAGAAGTTACGTAATTTTTTTGAAATAGATGAATCATACGTTGTTATTGCTGCATTGAAATTATTAGTAGAAGAAGGCACTATTGATGTACAAATACTATCAGATGCTTTAAAAAAATTTAATATTTTTTCAGATAAGCTGAATCCACGTTTAGCATAAGAGGTGACACGGTGGACGTAGAAGTATGTATTCCAGATATTGGAATTGATCGAGTTGAAGTAATAGAAATTTTTGTTCAAGAAGGAGAGATGATCAAAAAAGAAGACAGTCTGATTTCTGTTGAAGGGCATAAGTCTGTTCTTGAAATTCCATCTCCAACTTCAGGGAAAATAAAAAAAGTTTGTATTAAGGTAGGAGATATAGTTCATGTTAATAAATTAATTGCTTTAATAGATCAGTCTAATCAAAGCGATTGTATTATAAAAGAAAGGAAATCCGACAACTTAGGCTCATGTTCTTTAGATATTTCTGATCAATCGGAGTCTAATGAGATATGTCGTGTAAATCGAGGTTTTACAACAAAAAAACCTATTCACGCTGCTCCCAATATTCGTCGTATGGCTAGAATGCTTAATATTGATTTATCACAAATAGAAGGAAGCGGGAACAGGGGAAGAATTACACGAGAAGATTTAAAAAAATATAGTAAAATGAATTCTAATACAAATTTTCAAAAAAAAACTATGAATTTATTTCAAAAAAATCATTTAAAGGATATTAGTAAACAAACAAAATATAAATCTTTATCAACTATTCAGCAGGTCTCCGGTAATAACTTATTGAATAATTGGAAAAATATTCCACATGTTACTCAATTTGATGATGCGGACATCACTAATTTAGAAAAATTTAGAAAGTCATATAATTTAGCTAAATCTAAGGACAAAAAGTATCAAATGGTTTCATTATTAGCATTTATAGTAAAAGCGGTTATGTGTGCGCTAATAGAATATCCTAGATTTAATAGTATGTTAGACGTCAGTAAAAAAAGAATTGTTTTGAATCAAGATATTAACATTGGTATAGCGGTAGATACTGAGAAAGGTCTATTGGTTCCTGTTTTAAAAGATTTGAGATATAAAAATGTGCGACAAATATCTAAAGATATTGCTAACATGGCCTTAAAAGCTAAAAATAATCAATTAAGTGTTTCAGAAATGACTGGCGGTAGCTTTACTATCTCTAGCTTGGGCGGTATAGGGGGGACTGGTTTTACGCCTATTATTAATGCTCCAGAAGCGTGTATCTTAGGAATTTCGAAGGCGTCTATTAAACCTGTTTGGAGCACAAAAGAGTTTTTACCTCGATTAATCTTGCCTTTTTCTTTATCTTATGACCACCGTATTATTGATGGAGCTGATGGGGTGCGTTTTACAACTTTGTTAAGTCAACTTTTATCCGATATAAGAGTGTTGTTAGTATAATAACTATTTTTATTGCTTATTTTTAAGAGATATATTTACTTAGTTATTAACGTAAAATTATTTTTAATTAAACGAGTATTTTATGAAAAAGAATATTAATGTTAACGTAGTGGTGATTGGCGGCGGGCCGGCGGGCTATTCTTCTGCTTTTAGATGTTCTGATTTGGGTTTATCTGTTGTAGTTGTAGAAAAATACGGAGTATTAGGTGGTACATGCTTAAATGTCGGGTGTATCCCGTCAAAATCTTTATTATATTTAGCTACTTTGATAAAAGAAATCAAAGAATTTTCTAAATATGGAATTAATATCGGTAGTATTAAATCATTAAATTTTTCTAATGTGATGAATTGGAAGAATAATATCATCTCTAATTTAAGCCGAGGTCTCTTAGATATGGCTAAACATAGAAAAATAAAAATCTTACGCGGCATAGGAAAGTTTATTAGCGCGCATTCATTAGAGGTTCAACATGATGATTTAATACATAATATTAGCTTTGATTATGCTATTATTGCTACTGGCTCTCGTCCAATACAATTGCCTAAACTACCTTACGAAGATAATCGTATTTGGGATTCTACGCAAGCTTTAAATAGTATCGCAATCCCTAAAAAACTTTTGATTATTGGAGCAGGTATTATTGGCTTAGAAATGGCAACTATATACAATGCTTTAGGGTCTGAAGTAGATATTATAGATAGCTCTAAAAGATTTTTTCCTTTAATTGATGAAGATTCTAGTAATTTATTTTTAAGATATACTAAAGAATATTTTAATATTTATTTGAATACTACGTTAGTAACATTAACTGCAGATACGCGCGGAATATCTGTAACGACAAATGTTAATAATGACTCTGTATCTAATAATTTGTATGATAACGTATTGCTTTCTGTAGGTAGATCCCCTAATACCCAAAACTTAAATTTAAACGCTGCTGGTGTTCAATCGGATTCCTCAGGTTTTATTAAAACAAATCAGCAAATGTGTACTAATATATCAAATATTTTTGCTATTGGTGATGTAGTGGGTCAGCCTATGCTTGCGCATAAAGGGATGTATGAAGCGCATATAGCCGCAGAAGTCATTTCGGGAAAGAAACATTTTTTTGAGCCTAAAGTAATCCCTTGTGTTGCATATTGTGATCCTGAAATTGCCTGGACCGGTATTATGGAAGATACAGCCAAATTACAGGGTATTAATTATCGGTCGGTAATTATGCCCTGGAAGTTTTCTGGGAAAGCAATTAGTTCTAATTGTTCCGATACAGGCATGACTAAATTAATTATTGACAGTGATTGCAATAAAATTATCGGCGGAGTGATAATAGGCAGACATGCAGGAGAGTTGTTGTCACAAATTAGCTTATCTATTGAAATGGGGTGTGATATAGAGGATATAGCCTTAACTATTCATCCTCATCCCACTTTAGCGGAATCTATTCATATATCAGCTCAACTGTATAGTTGCACTGCTACGGATATGATAAATAAGATATAAATAATGTATACACATTTTTAATTAGATATTTAACTTTTTTAAATGTCATGAGTCAGTAGTACCTAATATTTAATTATACAATTTATATTAATTTTATTTTTTTTTTTTTTTTAATCTTTGTGATGTTGTATGTGTTGATCATTTATCTTAAAAAATATATTTTTTAGATTTTACAAGGTTATATTGAAATGTACAAGTTATTTAAATACAGCTTTATTTTTAGTTATTTATGAAACATAATAAGCTTTATATACAATATCGGTAACTTTTCGTAATAGTATATTGAGTATACTGTATTTAAATGATTTATTTTATTAAATTTTTTGTTATTTAGCAGTATATATAATTTATATATTTTAAGAGCAGGTTATTTTCCTGCTCTAAAACTAAAACTCTTGTAGAGTAATTGCAGGATATATAATTATTTAAATATTAAATATATAATTTTGTTTCAGCAATGCGCATGCTATGTATTTAATACATGACATTATATACTAAATGATAATCCGCATCCGCAGGTACTTTTAGCATTGGGATTAATAACTGTAAATTTAGATCCTTCCAAGTTTTCTATATAATCTATTTGTCCTCCGGTTAAATATTGAAAACTAATTGGATCTATAATTATTTCAATGTTAGATATTGAAATATGTATGTCATTTTTTTTAATATTTTCTTCTAATTTAAAGCAATATTGAAAACCGCTACATCCACCCCCCGTTATATATATTCGCAATTTTAATTGTAGATTTTTTTTTATTTCTATTAACTTTTTAACTCTCTTCACTGCTTTTTCTGTGATATTTAATGAATAGATAGACATGTTTATATATAAACTCTATTTTTATATAAATTATTAATAGAATATTATTCGCGATATTAAACCATTTGGTTATAATGGTATTTAGAGTAATTTTTTAAAAAATATTTTATTTATAAATAATGATGAAATTAACTATGAAGTTTTTAGTGTTAATTTTTTAATTCATAAACTGACATGATCGCGTATTAAGGTGTATTTTTTTTTTATTTTAATCGTTTTTTTTTCTCAAAAAAGCCGGAATATCTAAAAAATTTTTTTCATATTTTTTCATTGGGTTGATATCATTGTAGTTATTTTTTTTAATATTTTGGTGATTAAGAATCCCGTTTCTGCGTAATGATTGGTACCTCTGATTTACCGGAAGTTCTTTTGAAGGTGTGTTTCGAATAAAAGAATTTTCGGATCGTTTTTCTACTCCAATTCCTGTAGCTACCACAGTTACTCTTAATGAGTGATCCATTTGAGGGTCCAGAGAAGTTCCTATCACTACAGTGGCATTATCAGATGAGAACGCTCGAATAGTATTACCTACAGTTTCAAATTCGTCTAATCGTAAGTCAAATCCTGCAGTAATGTTTACTAATACTCCTCTGGCTCCAGAAAGGTCAATATCTTCTAGTAAAGGGCTAGATATAGCAATTTCAGAAGCTTCTTCTGCTCTATTTTCTCCTGACGCAGATCCGGTTCCCATCATGGCATAGCCCATTTCTGACATTACAGTTCGCACATCTGCAAAATCAACATTCATTAAACCTGGACGCGTGATTAGTTCAGCTATACCTTGTACAGCACCTTTTAATACATCATTAGCTGCCCCAAAAGCATCTAAAAGAGATATTCCTCGCGTCAGCACTTTTAGTAATTTGTCATTAGGAATCGTAATGAGAGAATCTACATATTTAGATAATTCGTTTAAGCCCTGTTCAGCAAAATTCATTCTTTTTTTACCTTCGAAATTAAAGGGTTTGGTCACAACGGCTACAGTTAAGATTCCTAGCTCTTTAGCTACTTCGGCTACTACTGGGGCAGCTCCTGTCCCGGTTCCACCGCCCATCCCTGCGGCTATAAATACCATATCCGCTCCTTCTAATGCCAGCTTTAATGTTTCTCTGTCTTCTTCGGCAGAATTTTTTCCTACATCTGGATTCGCTCCTGCTCCTAAACCTTTGGTAATGTTATTTCCAATTTGTATTGTTTGTCCAACTGCTATTTTTCTTAAGGCTTGTGCGTCTGTATTAATAGCAAAAAATTCAACACCTTCTATTTTTTCGCGAACCATATGTTCAACTGCATTACTGCCTCCCCCTCCTACACCAATTACTTTAATTACTGCATCGTTACTTAATTCAGATGGTTCGAACATAAAATAAACTCCGTAAAATAGGAATGATAATACTATTATATTTCTGATTCACTCTTTATATGGTTCTTAACCAGCGTTTTATTGTTTTAAATAAATGCTCGAGAGGCCCGTATTTTTTTTTCTTTTCTAAAGAGCGTTTATAAGAATTTTTTCCATAGCATAATAGACCAATACTGGTAGAATACTCGGGCTTAGAGAGATATTCGGGTATTGTGAGTATATTACATGGTTTTTTAAGTATTATATTAGCATGAAATATTTTTTTGGCGCATTGTGATAAATATTTTACTTGAGAAGAACCTCCGGTTAAAACTATAGTAGATGGTTCCTGTGCTTCATGATTTTTAAAATTATTTAGGGAATATGTTCTCATAATCTCGTCTTTAGCTAAATTTAACAATTCAGTATATCTTAAATTAATTACTTCGACTAAAGAATCATAATCACAGTGAATGATTTTTTTTCCTTTTTTATTATAAATTTTTAATTTCTGGCATGAAATTGAAATATTTGTTTCCGCATATCCGTATTTTTTTTTTATAAATTCTGCGTCAGAATAAGATAAAGAGAATGCATAAGCAATATCTCGAGTTACTGTATTTCCGGCATAAGGGATCACGATATTATGATACAACGAACCTCGGGAATACATAGTAATGTTCATTGTTTCTCCCCCCATGTCAATCAAGCAAACTCCTGAATTTTTTTCTTCTTCTGTTAAAAGAGCTAAACTAGACGCTAATCCGGAAAATATAGTTTTTTTTATAAAAACTCCGCATTTTTTCACTGCCTTAATAATGTTATCGTTAATGTTTTTATTACATGTAATAATATGCACATTAGCTTGTATTCTTTTTCCAGATAACCCGATCGGGTTTTTAATTCCAAATTGTCTGTCAATAATAAAGTCTTGGGGTATAATATGTAGGATGCTATGATCGTTATCGATCTTCACAGATGCCGCGGTATCAATGACGGTTTTTATATCCTGTTTGGTTACTTCTTTATGCTTAATGGGGGTAATCCCAATTTCATTATGGCAATAAATTTCTTGGTATGACGCTGACAAAAATACAGAATAGATTTGGCAATTAGCCATGACCTCAGCATCATGAATAGATTTATTAATACATTTTATTAATAACTCTAAATTATTAATCTTTCCTTTCTCTAGTCCTTGAGATGACGATTTTCCAAAACCAATTATGTTAATAGTTTCGTTGTCTAGAATTTCTCCTATTAAAACAATTATCTTTGTTGTGCCTATTTCTAATCCTGCAATTATGTTTTTTTTTATTGGAAGGTTCATATTTTAGCTTATACTAGAATTTTTTATAATATTTTTATAATTCTTTTATGAATCTTTTTATAGATATTAATATAATTAATTTGTATTGCTATGAAATTTATAGAATTAAATATTCGTTTAGAATCAAGGATTTTTATACGATATATGTTTTATATAATCATCATATTTTTATTTTTTTTTGAATTTGAATGTGTTATAGATTATAGGGGTTGCTCTGTAAATATAAGAAATTAATTTTTGCAATACTACTCAATAGAGTTGCCAATTTATAATTTTTATTGCGTGTATTATATAAATTATTATTTTATTAATATAAAACATAAATAAAATAGAAAAATAGTTATGATTGTGGTGTATAAAATTTTAGTTATAAAATTTTATTAAATTTTTTTATATTAGCGAGTTATATTTAATACTCGGATAAAGCTTTTTTATTATGATGTATGTTCTGATCATAATGAGAAATTTGTATATTTTAAGGATATTAATATATAAAAAATAGTAGATTTTTTTTGGAAGTGATATTTATAATAACTTCTTTATACATTATAAAGAATATTTATGCTTTAGTGTTAAGAAAATAAAAAATTTTTATAGCTATAAAGTTTTTATTTTAACTGATAAAACGGCGCTGTTGCTATCCGATTTTTATCATCCGATAATTATTCAGGAGGCATGGACGATATAAGAATATTTGATTCATATACTAAATTTACGAATTCTTTAAAAATATTTTATGAATAAAAACATATATTTTTATTTTATTCAAAAGGGAGAGCTGGGTGAATATGATTTAAATATTTGTATATTTATTCTATTCATATAGATATCCATTAACCGAGAATCCTTCCGATAATATTTCTTCTATTATTAGTATAACATATTTTTTATCTTGAGAAAAAATAAATTATATAGATTTTATTTATTTACATAAGTAGAATTACCTGTTTTTATTGTAAACATATAAACCGTGACTATTTTTTTTTGAGAAAAACGGATTAACGATTTTAATACAAAAAAGAAAGTTCAGTCATCATTTTTTTTGTAATTTTATAATTTAAAAATTTAAATATACTTAAAGTTTCATTATTTATGTAATTGCTATAAACAATACTCTATTGTAAAATTTAAGTTTTATGTATTTAAGATTAAAAGGGTCAGATGTTTTGAATTTTTTTATATTTTGTCGCCTTTGAAGTTTAATAATTAGCATTTATATATAATGAATAGCGGGAGCGCTGTACAGGCACAGTATTCTTTATATTTATAATTATGTATTAGCTTAAAATAATTTTATAAAAAATTCGAGCGCTTTTAAGATTGCTGTAAAATAGAAAAAATGTTATTTTAATAAATATTGTAAGTGTTTTTTTTAGAATACTCCGAGCTATAAGCATCATTTTTATTTTTAAAAATTATTTTTTTGTTTGAAAAATTTTAGCGGACGATCCAATTTTTTTTCCCGAATGATGACTGTTTATTTAGTAGTTACACTCAAAAAGAAAAATTTTTTATATATATATGAAGATTTTTAAAATATGAGAATTATAAATAATTCTGAGCACTGGAAAAACAATATTCATTATTTTGTTTTTTTTTTTAAAAATATTATGGAGGATAAATAATGTTATTAAAAATATAATTATGAGTAAGTGTAATATATTTAATATTCATTCTCCTTTTTGTAGATGTTAGCTGAATGTCTTTGAAAAATATTTATGAGAGTATTTCTGCAGTGCGCAGTATTGCACTTCGTGACCGGGGATTAATTTGAGTTTCTTTATATGCTGGTTTAATTTTTTTAATAATTTTTATTTTTTTCTTTTCGTATTTTTTTATTTGTTTTTCAGTTATCGGGAGTCCTCTAGGAATAATGAGAGGGTGGTTATGTTCTTTAAAGCAGTTTTTTATTATTTTGCTTTCAATAGAATGAAAACTAATAATTGCTAATCTTGCTTTAGGTTTTAATATTTTTATTGCAAGATTTAGTGTTTTTTTTAACTCTTCTACCTCTTGGTTAATATAAATGCGTATAGCTTGAAAAGTACGGGTAGCGGGGTGCTTGTATTTATCTTTTTTGGGTATAGCTCTTTTTATTATTTCTACTAGATCTAATGTTCGCGTGATTATTTTTTTTTTATTTCTTTCAACAATAGCGTGAGAAATTTTTTTTGCGTATTTTTCTTCTCCAAAAGCTTTAAGAATAAATTCGATTTTTTTTTTGTTAGTTTTTTTTAACCATTTCCAAGCCGGAATGCCTTCCCGAGGGTTCATTCGCATATCTAGAGGACCGTCTTTCATAAATGAAAAACCTCTTTCTGCTATATCTAATTGTATCGATGAAACTCCTAAATCTAATAAGATGCCATCAATATTTTTTTTTTGAATTAAGCTAGATATTTGAGTAGAAAAATTTCCATATTTTAGAGAAAAACGCGAATCTATAATTTTTTTTCCTTGTTTAAGTGCGTAGGGGTCTTTATCAATAGCATATAATTTTCCAAAAGGACCGAGGTGTTTTAATATAGCTAGTGAATGTCCTCCTAAACCAAATGTTCCATCAATATATGTACCGTTTTTTTTTATATTTAATGCCCTAACAGATTCTTGTAGTAATACAGGTATGTGTTCCATGATATGTGTAGTCGTTAATATGTATTTTATACATTCTCTAGAACATTTTTTTTAAAAAATAAAAATTTTTAAAAATTTAGTAGAAAATGTATAAATAGTTATAATAAATGTTTTTAAGAGTTTATATAACAATCAATTAAAAACGTTACTGTATATATTTATATGTTATTATCGACAACTAATACTTATTACGCCAGATCTAGATGAATCTAAAATTACAAAAGATTTTTTTATAATATATAAGAAAGAATCAATAATATGATTGGTGCTTGATATTTGTATCGTGTACTGTTCTGAAGAAAAATCAATAATTGTTCCTTGATAAATTTCTACTAATTGATTTACTGTATGTAGTGTTTTGAAATTTGTTATTTGAATTTTTATCAACAATATTTCTCTTTCAATATAATTGTTTTTTGTGATTTCAGAAACTGCGTGGACATCAATTAGTTTTTGTAATTGTTTTTCAATTTGTTCAATTGTTTTCTTGTTTCCGAAGGTTTGAATAGTGACTTTGGATATTTTCCGGTTTTCAGTAGGCGCTACAGATAAACTATCAATATTATAACCTCTTTGTGAAAATAGCCCAACGACTCTCGATAATGCTCCCGATTCATTTTCTAGTAAAATTGACAAAATTCTTCGCATAATTTCAATACATCCTATTTTTTTAATAACATATCATTCATGCCGCCGTTTTTAATCTGCATAGGATACACGTGTTCCTGTGGATCAACATCGACGTCCACAAATACCAAGGATCCAGAACGTACTTTTTTAATAGCTTTTTTTAGTTTTTTGATTATTTCGTCTGATTGTTTAATTTGCATTCCGATATGTCCGTAAGATTCAGCTAGAGCCATGAAATTAGGTAATGACTTCATGTATGAGTGCGAATGTCTTCCTGAATAAATGATATCCTGCCACTGTTTAACCATGCCTAAAGATTTATTATTTAAGTTAATAATTAAGATAGCTAAACCATATTGTTTTGCAGTGGATAATTCTTGTATATTCATTTGAATGCTTCCATCTCCTGTAATACAGATTACAAATTCTTGAGGAAATGCTATTTTTACTCCCAATGCTGCGGGTAATCCAAAGCCCATTGTACCCAATCCACCTGAATTAATCCAACGACGCGGTTTATTAAACGTATAATGTAAAGCGGTAAACATTTGGTGTTGACCCACGTCTGATGCGATATAGGCATCTCCTTTAGTCATTTTATGTATAATTTTAATTAAATGTTGTGGTTTAATAATTTTTTGTGAATTACTATAATGAAAGGTGGTTATATTTTTCCAATTTTTAATTTTTTTCCACCATCTTTCTAGATTAGGAATGGAGTAGTAAGTTTTATTGGTGTGATATATTTTTAGTATTTTTTTAAGTATTTTTTTTGCGTCTCCTATAACCGGAATATCTGCTGTAATAGTTTTGGAAATAGAAGTTGGATCAATATCAATATGTATTATGGTTGCGTTAGGGCAATATTTCTCTACATTATTAGTTGTTCTATCGTCAAATCTCACACCAATAGCTAGAATTACATCAGAATGATGCATTGCCATGTTAGCTTCATAAGTGCCGTGCATTCCTAACATAGAAAGGTTTTGTGGGTTATTTCCGGGAAAAGAGCCGAGCGCCATCAAGGACATTGTTACAGGAATATTAAATATCGTAGCTAAATTATATAATTCAGAATGACAGTTAGCGCTAATAACCCCTCCTCCCGCATAAATAATCGGTTTTTTAGCTTTTAGAAGTGTTTTTAAGGCTTTTTTTATATTTTTAATATTTTTTTTTGTTTCAATGAATTGGTAATATTGAATATGTTTATATTTAGGCCAAATATATTCTTTTTTTATTTTTTGATCTAAAATATTTTTTGGCAAATCAATTACTACCGGTCCCGGCCTTCCTCTCGAAGCTAAGAAATATGATTTTTGAAAAATTAGGGGAATATCTTCGGATTTTTTAACTAAAAAACTGTGTTTTACAATAGGTCGCGAGATACCAATCATATCACATTCTTGGAAGGCATCAAATCCAATTAATTCAGAAGATACTTGTCCAGAAATAATGATTAAAGGGATAGAGTCCATATAAGCTGTTGCAATCCCAGTTATAGCATTCGTAGCTCCCGGGCCAGATGTTACTAATACAGCTCCTGTTTTTCCAGTACATCTAGCATATCCATCAGCCATATGAGTAGCTGCTTGCTCATGTCGCACTAGAATATGTTGTATTTTTTTATGACCTATAGTATGTATGGCATCGTATATATCTAGTACAGCTCCTCCAGGATACCCGAATATCACTTCTATTTTGAGATCTATTAAAGACTGTATAACCATTTCAGCGCCAGATAATAGCGTCATGTTTTTTATATTCCTTGTCTAATAAAATATTTTTACGGCATTAACTTGATTTTTCGGTAGAAATAACTTTAATTATAAATATTTATATGTTATATTTTTTTCTATTTTTATTTTTATAAATGAGAATCCGCCGAGTAAGGCGGACAGAAATATATATAAATTTTTAAAATTTATTGTTTGGTGGTTTCATTACGTAACAAGGAATTCAGTTTTGTTTTTCTTAATGTACTAGAATCTACTTTTTTTACAATAACCGCGCAATAGAGGTGTGCATCGCTATGTTTAGACGGCAGTGTTCCAGGAACTACAACCGATCCCTCAGGAACTCGTCCATAGAATATTTTTTTATTTTTTCTATCATAGATTTTAGTGCTTTGGCTAATATATACACCCATAGAGATAACAGAATTTTTTTCGATAATAACTCCTTCAACAATTTCCGAACGAGCCCCAATAAAGCAATTATCCTCTATAATAGTAGGATTACTTTGTAAGGGTTCTAATACACCCCCTATGCCGACTCCCCCAGATATATGCACATTACGGCCAATTTGAGCGCATGAACCAATAGTTGCCCAAGTATCGATCATAGTATTTTTTCCAATGTACGCTCCAATATTAATAAAACTAGGCATCAGTACTACATTTTTATCGATAAATGCGCCAAATCTTACAATTGCATTTGGTACTGAACGTACAGAATCTCGAATAAATTGGGATTCGTTATAATGACGATATTTTAAAGGTATTTTATCATAAAAGGTGTTACTTGATGTTTTAATCACCTTATTTTCTGAAGAATATAAATAAAGCAATACACATTTTTTAATCCATTGATGTGTAATCCATTCGTCATTAATTTTTTCTGCAATTCTAATTTTTCCAGAATTTAAGAGAGATATTGTTTCGTAGATATGTTTTTTTTCTTGTGTTGTAATTTTATAGTTTTTTATTTTTATTTTTTTATCAAAAATTTCTTCTATATTATTTTCTTTTTTTATCATGGAAATTGTTTACCTATATGAAATTATATAAACTATATATTATAAAAACATAAAATTTTACTACAATTATTAAAAATAGTGAAACAAAGTAATTTAATTGAAATAAATTAAATATTTTTCAACGAGAATGAGGATGGATTTTTTTAAAAACACTATTTTTTTATATATTGATAAAGATTTTTGGAATTTTTTCGCCTTTTTGGTGAGTGATGACTTCGCATCCGTTATTCGTAACTAAAATTGTATGCTCGTATTGTGCAGAATAACCTCCTTCGCGCGTTTTTACTGTCCATCCGTCATCCATACATTTAACGTAAGGCGAAGCAGTATTCACCATCGGCTCTATAGTAAATATCATTCCAGGTTGCATAGTTAAGGTATCATGTGCTTCATAATAATGTAAAATATGCGGAAATTCATGAAATTTTCTTCCTATTCCGTGACCACAGTACTCTCTAACTATATACAATTTTTTTTTTTGTATATATTCTTGAATAATTTTTCCAATATTATTTATTTTTATTCCCGGTCTTATACATTGCAGTGAAAGATACAAGCTTTTTCTAGTTTTTTTACATAAAAAAAATTTTTTTTTATTAACTTTTCCTACTAAAAACATCTTGGATGCATCAGTATAGTAACCATTTTTTATAATTGAAACGTCAATATTTAAAATGTCATTATTTTTCAATAATTCGTATTTATTTGGAATACCGTGGCATACTACATCATTAACTGATATGCATATAGATTTAGGGAAATTATTATATCCTAAACATGCAGGAATAGCTTTTTTCACGTTTACTATGTAATTATGGCAGATTTTGTTAATCTCGTCGGTAGAAATATCGGGAACTACATAGGGTTTAATCATTTCTAAAACACTAGCTGTTATTTTTCCCGATATTCGCATTTGCTCAATGTCATATTTATTGTTTAAAGTGGTTTTCATGTGGGTATCAAGTATTATTTTAAAATTTTATATATTAAGTGTCTTAAGGAGAAAAATAATAAATTTATTCAAAAAAATAACCTTGTTTAAGGAATTTTTTGTTTTATTGGAAATATTTGAAACGATATAAATAATATTAAATAGATTATGATATAATAAAAAATATTTGAAAATAATATAAAATACAAATATTTATAATACGATCATTCAATCATGTTAGACATTTAACTGTTATTTAAATTAGAATATAATAGCATATTTTTTTTTATTTTAACAATTATAGGAGAATAGTTATGGATGTTGCTCTAATGAAGGACATGATTAAAGCTGGAGTCCATTTTGGGCATCAAACTCGATACTGGAATCCAAAAATGAAACCTTTTATTTTTGGCGTAAAAAATAAAGTACATATAATTAATTTAGAAACGACTCTTCCGTTGTTTCAATCTGCTATTGTTGCGCTAAAAAAAACTATTCAGTATAATGGAAAAATTTTATTTATAGGCACCAAGCGAGCAGCAAGTATAGCGATTAAATCAATAGCTCTGTCTTGTAATCAATTTTATGTAAATCATCGTTGGTTGGGTGGAATGCTGACAAATTGGAAAACTGTTAGACAGTCTATTAACAAGTTAAAAGATTTAGAACAACAGTCTATTGATGGTACTTTTGATAAATTAACAAAAAAAGAGGTATTATTGCGCACTCGTTTATTGAAAAAACTAGAAAACAGTTTAGGCGGCATTAAAAATATGGGTGGTTTGCCAGATGCTGTTTTTATTATTGATACATCATATGAACATATTGCAGTGCAAGAGGCGAATCATTTAGGCATTCCTGTATTTGCTGTAGTAGATACGAATTCTAGTCCTTCGGGGGTAAATTATATTATACCCGGTAATGATGATGCTGTTCGATCGATAAACTTATATTTAAGTATTTTATCTCAATCTTTATCTAAATGTTATCAGAAAAAAAAAGAATCTTTAATGTTAAAAAAAAGATTACAAGCGTCATGATATTTTTTATAATGTATTTTACATATGTATTCAAATTGGGTAATAATGATAATGGAAATTTCGATCAAACTTATAAAAGAATTACGTAGGAAAACTGGATCGGGTTTTGTGGAATGTAAAACAGCTTTACAGAAATCTAATGGAAACTTAATGCACGCAATAGATTATCTAAGAACACTAGGTTCATGTATAGCAGAAGGCAAAGCATTACATTCAACGCAATTTGGTCGAATCTTTATTTATCAGGATAGCCGTATAGGTGTTTTATTAGAGGTTAACTCAGAAACAGATTTTGTTGCAAACAACGATAGTTTTAAGTTGTTTGGTCAAAAAATTGTTGATTTTTCTGGTATGAATAAATTATTTCAGTTAAGCGAATTAAATAAAATTTTTGATTCAGAAAAAAATTCTTATATTGCTAAATTTAGAGAAAATATCGTTATTCAGCGTATTCAGCATGTTATTGGGGACCAGATTGGTTCTTATAACCACTTAGGTAAAATAGGGGTTGTTCTCTCTGGAACAATATCATCTCTTAAAAGTAAAGATAAAAATTTGAAGTATATAGCGATGCATATTGCTGCATCAAAGCCCCTTTATCTGACAGAAAAGGAGATTCCTGAAGATGCTCTAACTAGAGAGAGGAACATTCAACAAAAAATAGCCGAAAAGACAGGAAAAAATGCTCATGTATTAGATGCAATTGTATCTGGTAGGATGAATAAATACATAAATGACATTACATTGATGCGTCAAAATTTTATTATAAACCCTAAAATAATTGTAGGCGAGTATCTAAAAGAAAATAATATTTCTATAAATTCCTTTGTACGTTTTCAAGTTGGAGATAATATCGTATAGTCTGTATATATCTATGAATAATAGTTTGAATAATAATTATTCAGGTAGTCGCTTGATTTTATTACTTATTTTCCGGTTTATCGTTTAATACAATTAAAATGCAGGATTGGTATAATTTTTATGAAAAAAATAAAGTATAAGCGTATTTTATTAAAAATTAGCGGAGAATTTTTGAAAAGCGCTGCCGAAGGCAGCATCAATGCTGTATTTATTGATGATTTAATCAAACAGATACAGTTATTAACGAAGCTAGGTGTTCAAATTGGTTTAGTCGTAGGGGGCGGTAATTTATTTAGAGGGTCAAATTTAGAAAAGTTAGGTATGAGGCGAACTATATCTGATCAAATTGGTATGTTATCTACCGTGATTAATGGATTATCAATTTATGAGTTAATGTTTAAAAGACATATGCAAGCTAGAATTTTTGCCTCTACAACTCTAGCAGGTGTTTGTGAGCGGTATCGGTTAGATAAAGTTAATAAATCATTTCAATCGGGCGCAGTAGTAATTTTTTGTTTTGGTTTGGGTATACCATTATTTACGACTGATTCGTCAGCATGTGTGCATGGAGTAGAAATACAGGCAGATATTTTTTTAAAAGGAACGAAAGTAAACGGCGTTTATTCGGGAGATCCTCGAAGCAACCCATCAGCCACGCTATATCAGACACTAACATATGATGATGTTTTAAATAAAAAATTGCAAGTTATGGACTATACTTCATTAGTTTTGGCTCGTGAAAATAAATTACCTATCTTAGTATTTAACATGAGTGATCCAAAAATTTTATATAATATTGTAACGGGAAAGCATCCGGTTGGTACATTAATAACCGAATAAATGATGAATCCTTTATTTCAGTTAATATAATTTTGAAGAGAACAATTATGATTGATTTTTTGTCAGAGAGCACATATGTTCAAATGAACAAATGTTTTTTGTTGTTTAAAAAACATTTAACTCAAGTCCGGACAAGCCGCGCTTCTCCTAATCTCCTTGATAGTATTTACGTAGATTATTACGGATCAGAAACAGCTTTGTGTAAATTATCTAATATTATTGTAGAAAATAATAATACACTTAAAATTACTCTTTTTGATGTATCGATCAAAAATATTGTAGAAAAAGCTATTATAAATTCTCCTTTAGGATTAAATCCTGTTTCAACTAATGCTAATATACGAGTCCAAGTTCCAGCTTTAACAGAATCTCGTAGAAAAGATTTAATTAAAATGATTCGGAATGATTCAGAGAGCGCTCGTGTTTCAATTAGAAATATTAGAAGAGAAGCTAATGAAAAAGTAAAACATTCTTTCAAGAAAAAAGAAATCAATCAGGATCGAGAACAAATAATAAAAAAAGATATTCAAAAAAATACTAATTTTTTTATTAAAAAAATAAATGAAATTACTCATATCAAGGAACAAGAGATATTAACTATATAATAATTGTATTGTTGTTTGCATGATTTTGCTAGTTCATATGCTACGCAGTAGTTTTTAGTTACCTAAGAAGAAATATTTTTTTTTTAATTCTTAATACTATTTTATGCTTAAAATATATTAATAGTCTAATAAATATTTTAAGAAATTTATCTATTACAAAGGAATACGGTTTAAATATGTTATTTAAAAATTTTTTTTTCATATTTTTTTTATTTGTTTCTACGACTATTTCTATTGATAAGATAAGCTCGGTTAAAGATATTTTTTCAAATGACGTTCAAAGCAGGCGTATAGCGTTGGACTTACAAGCTATACAATCGCAAGAATGTATAAATAATAAAAACATGGATTTTTTGAAAACGGCTCAAGATTTATTTAGTAAAAATAATTTTGTGACTATAAATATCTCTAAAATAAAAGAAAAATCAATTTATACAATGAATGATCGTATAATGATTGATGAAGTCAAGTTTTCTGGTAATCAGAATATTTCTGATAAGAATATTCAGGGATTGCTCAATCAGCTTAATATTCAAAAAAATAATCTTTTTAATTTATATATGTTTCAAAAATATTTCTTTTTGTTAAAGCAAATGTATAACGATAGCGGATATTTTAATGCGCATTTTGGAGTTGATATTACACTTACTCCAGGCAATAGAGTGTGTATAAAGTTGGTTATTTCGGAAAATGCAGAATTTGGAGTATCTCGTGTTATTATTCGGGGAAACCAGAGTTTTTCTGAAGAAGAAATATTAAACCATGTTTCATGTTATAACACTAACTCTTTATGGAATTATATTATTTGTTATAAATATACGAAATCAAACGTTGCAGTATTGTTGAATGATATAAAAAATTTTTATATGAAACATGGATTTGCGGCTTTTAAATTCGATATTGTAGAAATAGAACCTTCAAAACATAATCCACAAGTCAGTATTATCATTACAGTCTGCGAAGGGTCGAGCGATCAAATACAAACCTCTAATACACAGCGATTGCCCCATAGCTGGCGTCAGATAGATATAAATAAGATTTCAAACAAACTATTAAATTCATTTAATGCTCATAACTATATTAATATAACGAAGAATAAAATAAAAAATGTTTTTATATCCTTTCGAAATGCTTATGATTATGTGTTAAATTATGCAAAAGTCAGTCGAATAAATAAAAAGATATTAAAACATTTTCTCCTTAATGTCGATAATCCAAATTTACTTAATAAAAAACGTTACACTAAAAGCAAAAATATGCGAAAGATAGCGCTAAACCAGGCTATTCGTCAAGACAAAAAAGGTTTTTTTCAAACCATTAAATTTACAAACCTATACAGCAAGTTATGTAAAAACCATTTATTTAAACCTATACGCAGTTATATATCGCAAAAATTAGGAATCGCCCACAACATAGCTTCCAGTTATTTATTTCAAAGTCAGAAGAATACAAGAACAACAAATATCTTTACTAGTTACGAGAAAGGTAGGGGCTTATTCGTTAATTTTTCTATTTTAGAAAAAAATTTGTTTAATTCTGGTAATCAATTGTATTTGAAGGTGCTAAAAAATATTTATGATACTAACCTTCAGTTATGTTTATTCAAACCATTGAGTATAGTTAAAAATTTGATGTTAAAATCGAATTTATTCCTTAATATTTTACAGAAACGTGGTTATTTATTGCGTGACGGTATAAATAAAGTGTTGGGTCTGAGCTGCTCACTTAATTCACCGACAATTAAAAATAAAAATTTTTCTATCGCTGGCGGATACGATAGCACGAATATTACGTACACATCTCCCCATACAGCGCTCTTGCGATATTTAGAATCGTTTCCTAAAAAACGTTTATTAAAAAAAAATATTCATAATTTTTTTATTCACGATTATTTTCTTAAGTGTATTTTTAATTTTAATAAAATTAAAGAAAAAAATTTTCAGAAATTAGGTACGCAGATACAATCGATATATAAATTAGTATTGCCTATTTCTGATAATTGTTATCACAAACTTTTTATTAGTTTAAATCAATATACGCTATTAAAAAAAATATATAACATAATTATACATAATTTTTTAGAAATTGGTCTTGGCTCTTCTTTGGGAAATAGAGTTTTTCCCTTTTATGAAAATTATAAATTTTATAAAAAAGAAACAAACAGTGCTTTTAAGGATAACTCAATTGGAACTCGTGCTGTATATTATCACAAAAAAAATGAATTAGCGCCTACTATAAACTTAAAGAACGGTTTTTCGCCAGATTTAAACTCTTCTTCTAGTGTTTTAGGGGGTAATATAATGGTTCACGCTAATATGGAAGTATTGTTTCCCGGCATACAAACATTCAAGAAATTATTTAAATTTTTTCAAGCGGGTTTATTTATAGATTTAGCGAGTATATGGGATACTCAATGGAAACAGGGTTTGCCATTATCTTCTGTTAAAAATTCTATTCCTTGCAATAAACCTAGTTGTCCGAATATATCTTTGGGTTCTTTTGTTCGCATCCATTCTTTTTTTTGCCCGTTGACATTTATGTTTGCTTTGCCAATAAGTGCTCATGATATCCCTAATCACTGTTTAGAAAATTTTAGTATTAATATTCGATAATTCTTTTTTGTATACAATACAATAGTTATAAATATTATCGTCATTAAAAATGAGATAGTAGAACTCAAGATATGAAACATACTTTAAGCCTCAACAGTATTTTGAAAATTTTACCTCATCGATTTCCTTTTTTGCTAATCGATAAAGTACTAGATTATAAAAAAAATAAGTATTTGTATGCTTTAAAAAATATTACAGAAAATGATTTTTTTTTAAGAGGTCATTTTCCTAACAATTTTATTTTTCCAGGCGTTTTAATTGTAGAGTCCGTTGCGCAGTCGAGTGGTTTATTATTATTTTATTGTGATGATAACGGATATAAGCAAGGTCATACGTTTTGTTTGGCGGGAATAAAGAATACTAAATTTATAACCCCTGTATACCCTGGCGATCAAATGATCATAAAAGTTTTTTTTAAAAAAAAAATATGTAATATTTATTTATTTCAAGGAATTGTTGTAGTTAACCGCATAATTGCGTGCAAATCGACTATTTCGTTATCTCATTTATAATTTTTGTCTTTTTTAGGGTAAATATGCATTTAAAACATTTTGTTCATTTGCGCGTACATAGTGATTATTCTATGATAGACGGGCTTGCAAAACCTGAAAAATTAGTAAGATATGCAAAAAGTATGAATATGACAGCTCTGGGGATAACTGATTTTAGTAATTTGCACGGAGTTATTAAGTTTTATTCCGAAGCCTGTAAGTCTGGTATTAAGCCTATTATCGGTACAGATATTATAGTTGCATCTAATATTATTTCTCACGGAAGATACCCTTTAACTTTATTGGCTTCTAATAATATTGGTTATAATAATATAATGGGACTATTGTCTCAATCTTATCGACTAGGATATAGTGATCGTATTGGATTAGTAATAAATATAAATCATTTATTAATGTTTAAACAGGGTTTATTAGTGTTGTCTGGAGGAATGAGAGGCGATATTGGTTATTGTATATTGAATAAAGATATAAAGTTATTAAACCGTTGTATTTTATTTTATAAAAAATATTTTCCTAATAAATATTATCTAGAAATTTCTCGATTAGGGCATCCGACGGAAAAGCAATATATTCAGTATATTCGATATCTTTCCTATACTCACGATATACCTATTTTAGCAACTAACGAGGTAGTTTTTTTAAAAAAAAACGATTACCAGGTTCATAAAATAAAAGTAGCAGTTTATAAAAAAAAAACTATTACTGATCCGAAATTTATATATCGATACACTAAAAATCAATTTTTAAAAAGTGCACGAGATATGATCGAAATCTTTTCTGATTTCCCTGAAGCAATTATAAATAGCATTGAGTTATCAAAACGCTGTAATGTAGTGATTCCTACGGGGTCTTATTTTTTACCCGTTTTTCCTACAGGATCAATAGATCCTTATTGTTTCTTAGTCCAAAAGTCTATAGAGGGGCTGAAGGTTCGATTAAAAAACTTATTCCCTAACAAGAGTCACCGAAGCAAAAAAACCAAAACATATTTGGACAGATTAGAATATGAATTGTTAATTATTAAGAAGATGGGCTTTGTGAGTTATTTTCTGATAGTTATGGAGTTTATTCAATGGGCTAAGAATAATAATATACCTGTAGGTCCTGGAAGGGGATCGGGAGCAGGATCTTTAGTATCTTTTTCTCTTAATATCACGGAAATTGATCCCTTGCAGTTTGATTTGCTATTTGAAAGATTTTTAAATCCTGATCGCATATCTTTGCCAGATTTTGATATTGATTTTTGTATGGAAAAAAGAGATTTAGTAATTGATCACGTATCTAAAAAATATGGTCGTGATTTTGTTTCTCAAATTATTACTTTTGGAACGATGGCTGCCAAAGCTGTAATTAGAGATGTAGGTAGAGTTCTTGGTTATCCTTACGGCTTAATAAATAAACTTTCTAAGTTAGTCCCCTTAGATCCTCGAATGAATTTAAAAAAAGCTTTCTCTATACAAAAAGAATTAGTAGATTTGTATAATTATAATCATGATATAAAAAAATTAATTGATATAGCAAGAAAATTAGAAGGAGTTACCCGTAATATTGGAAAACATGCTGGCGGAGTAGTGATTTCTCCTACTAAAATTTCTGATTTTGTACCTATATTATGCGATTCTGCTGGTATGAATCAAGTGACTCAATTTGATAAAAATGATATTGAATTTGTTGGTCTTGTAAAATTTGACTTTTTAGGTTTAAAGACTTTAACTATGATTCATGCAATTATTAGGTATATTAATAAACGCAATCAATATTATGGAAAAAAAGAATTTTTTCTCCATAATATTCGTTTAAATGATAGAAAAAGTTTTCTATTATTAAATGTATCGGCGACAACTTCTGTATTTCAGTTGGAGTCAATTGGAATGAGAAATTTAATTAAACGTTTGCAACCAGATTCCTTTGAAGATATTGTAGCATTAGTAGCGTTATATCGGCCAGGGCCGTTACAGTCAGGAATGGTGGATAATTTTATTAACCGTAAGCATGGTAAGGAAAAAATTTCTTATCCAGATCCTAGGTGGCAACATAAATTGTTAAAACCTATTTTAAAATCCACATACGGGATAATCTTATATCAAGAACAAGTTATGCAAATTGCTCAGATTTTATCTGGTTTTACTCCGAGTGAAGCAGATATCTTAAGAAGAGCAATGGCTAAAAAAGACCCGAAAGAGATGAACAATCAAAGAAAATTATTTCAATTAGGAGCTGGTAAAAAATTGATTTGCTCAAATTTATCAAAAAAAATTTTTGATTTGTTGGAGAAGTTTTCTGCTTATGGTTTTAACAAGTCCCATTCCGTTACTTATGCGCTATTGGCGTATCAGACGTTATGGTTAAAAGCTAATTATTCTGCTGAATTTATGGCATCTGCTATGACTTTAGATATGACAAATACAAATAAAATAGTAAATTTAGTTTATGACGCTCGTCGGATGAAGTTAACAATAATTCCTCCCAATATTAATATAAGCGATTATTCATTTTCTATAAATAAGCGAGGAGAAATAATTTATGGATTGGGAGCCATAAAGGGGTTAGGTAAATCATCTATCGACATTATTATTAAAGAAAGAAAAAATTATAAGCAACCCTTTATTAGTTTTTTAGACCTCTTCGTTCGGTTGTGTTTAAGAAAAATAACGCGCCATATTTTTGAAATTTTAATAATGTCGGGAGCTTGCGATTGTTTTCAAGTCTGTCGAGTTCAATTGTTTAATAATATTACATACATAATGCAAGTGGCAAAACAAAAAATTATGTCTGTACAATCTCAACAGAATGATTTATTTAAATTTAACGACTCTTCATTGCCCAAGCTTTTAAAAAGTAGAGATAGGCATCAGAAATCAATGTATGATATTAGTTTTTATCAGATAACTGAAAAAAAATTACAATGGGAAAAAGAAACGTTGGGATTATGGTTAACTAATCACCCTAGTAAGAACTTTTTAAAAGAAATGCAATTTTATACTAAAAGAATTAAATTATACGATTGTTTATTACGAAATGAAACGAGTAAAATAATACTATCTGGGGTTATTTTTTCGATTAAAACTGCTTTTACAAAAAGTAAAAGAAAATTTTTTATTATTACGTTAGACGATTCATATAGTCGATTAGATGTGTTTTTTTTTAATTATAATAATATTCCTATGGAGCAATTTTATGATCAAAAACATGTTATTGTTGTCATTCAAGGGAAATTATCATTTGATTCTTTTACTCATCGTTCAAGAGTACTGGTCAACCAAATAAATAGCATAGAACAATTCCGATTAAGCCAACTTTCTTGTATAAAAATTTATTTTAAAGATAATATTTTAAGAGATAATAATATATTTAATTTGTTATATAACTATTTAATCAATAAAACTTGTAAAGGGAATATTTTATTAGATTTTATTTTACCTTCAACTATATCCAGACAACATAAATTATTTGAAGCCGTGTATATGATATTTCCAGATAATAATCTGTTAAACTATTTAAAAACTTTAGAAGAAAATATAGTAATTAAGTTAAGCTATTCTACACATGAATAAAATATTATAAATTTTTAGTTTTTATTATTGTCTTAATTAGCCCAATAATCATAGATATCAAAATTCTAGTTTTTTGATTTTTTTTTCTACAATAAAATTCAATTTCTTTTGATTTTATTGTATTTTGGCTAATAATAATCCCATAGGGAATGCCAATTAAATTCATATCTGCAAATATTTTTCCAATACTTTCCTTTCGATTATCGAATAAAACATCAATTTTTTCATGAATTAATTTCTTGTAAATAGATTTTGCGACTTCTTTTATTTTTTTACATTTATGCATGTTTATAGGAATAATAAATACCTGAAATGGTGCAATGCAAAGCGGCCATATAATTCCATGATTATCATGATTTTGCTCGATAACTGAAGATAAAATTCTATTAATACCTATTCCGTAGCAACCCATATATAATAATTTATTTTTATTGTACTTATCTTGAATTAAGAAGTTTCTATCTTTAGAATATTTTTTTCCAATTTGAAAAATATGACCAATTTCTACGCTGTTCTTTTTCTTTAATATGGCGCTTTTAGTTTTGTAATAAAAAACATTATCAATATTATTCATAGTAATGATTTTATTAAAAATAATTTTTTTATTCCATACGATAGGGGTTAATTTTTTATTGAATCTATGTGTATGAAAAACAAAATAAGGTAAATTAATTATTTTAGATTCAGCGATAACAAACATCCTTTTATTAATACAGAAGTCTTTGAAATTTGTCCATTGATAAGACAGTTTTTTTGACTTAGATGTTATAAACCGGATAGGGCTACTAAGCACAGGAATGTTCTCTAAATCTTGAACGTTTATGGGATCATTTTCACGTATGAGAAGAATGGCTGTGGTATATTTAGATTGATCAGATTTTGTTTTTAATAAATAGGTTTTTATTTTATTTTCTTGTTGATTAAATTTACTTGAAGGTACAGCATAATTAGATGTTTCAGAAAATATAATTTCATCTTCTCCAATGTTAGTAATGGCATGAAATTCATGTGATAGCGATCCTCCCATCATTTTAGAATTTGATTTGACGATTTTAAAGTGCAATTTAAAATAATTAAATATTTTTATATAGAGCTCTTTAATTGTTTCATATGTTTGTTGGAGTGATTTTTTATTAATATGAAAAGAATATGCGTCCTTCATGAAGAATTCTATAGAGCGGATAACACCGAATCTTGGTCTAATTTCATCTCTAAATTTTTTTTGTATTTGATAGAAGACAATGGGTAGCTGTTTGTGAGAATTAATTTCTTGGCTGAAAATATAAGTTACGACTTCTTCATTAGTGGGGCTTAATATATACTTTTTTTTTCGTCGATTAGTAATATTCATTAGTTCTTCGCCGTATAGCTTCGCTCGTCCGCTATGATCCCACAAACTTTTTGGCTGTATAACCGGCATGCAAATTTCTAGATAACCGTGTTGGTTCATGATGTTAGAAATAATTTTTATAACTTTCTTGATTATTCTATACCCAGTCGGTAGCCACGTGTATATCCCAGAAGATAGTTTTCGGATCATTCCTGATCTCAGCATTAATTGATGGCTGATAGATTCTGTATGTGCTGGTTTTTCTTTGATAGTAGAAAGCAAATATTTTGTAGTATACATCTCTTTTATCCTAAAATAGGTAAATTATTAGATACAAAGAATATAGCATAGATTAAGTTATTAATTATGTTTTTTTATTTAATAAAATCCATGTTTTTTTAAAACTCAGTTTCATGATATATATCGGTGATCTTTGGGCAAGATAGTAAGGATTTTTATTTTTTTAGTTTGAATAAGAATATTTTTATTATAATGAAATATTTATTTAAAAGGTATAGTTTATGAGTTATAGTCAAAGTGAAGATAAAACTGAATCCGCTACTCCGCATAAAATTAAAAAGCTTGAGGCTTATGGGAGAACGCATCATTTATATGATTTAAATTCTTTTTGTATATTGTTGTTTTTTTTTTTTATTATTCTATTTTAATAGGAAATGTATTTTTTTTTCTTTTACGAGATTGATAATAGCTGCTTTAAGCTTCAATACTGATTGCTCGGATATACAAAAATTGTTTTGTTTAGTTTTCTTGCCATATATAAAAAATTTTATTTTATTTATTTCTGTATTATTTGTTGGAATATGCATAATATTATTATTATCTCCTATGCTTCTTTATGGAAAAATAGTTAAAATTAGATTTCTAAAAATTAGATTTACTTCTTTCAACTTTATAACGAATCTAAGCAATAAAAATTTTTCACATGTATTTAGGCGATGTGCTAGTACTTTTATAAAGATGATAATGATTATGTATAGCTCTCTTTATTTTATGTGGTATAACTATCAAAAACTGGATTATTTGTTTAATACATCATTATCGAATAATTTAATATTCAGTTTTAATTTTATCTGTAAGTATATATTGGTAGTTATGACTGTTGTTTTTGTTATAGCCATCAGTGATACACTGTTTCAGTATTTTCAATATTTTAATTCTTTAAAAATGACCGTTCGGGAAGTTAGAGATGAGTATAAAGCATTAGAAGGAAATCCCTTAACTAAGCAGAGAGCTCAGTCTCTAGCACAAAAATTATCAAACCATTCTATTATATCTGAATTTATACAGTCGGATGTAATTATTTTTAATACCATGAATTACGCAATAGCTATACAATATGTTCCAACGAGTATGTTAGCGCCGAGAATATTAACTAAAGGGTCGGGCGACATGGCTTTAAGGATGATAGAGGTTGCTAAAAAAAATAATATTCCCGTATTTATTTCTGATTCTTTTGTAACTTATTTATATTACAACTCTTCTATTGGAAATTATATACCTAGTAATTCACATCAATCAATAGCAAAAATTTTATCTTGGGCTTGGAGATTGAAGCGCTGGCAAAGACGCGGAGGTGTTTATCCAGCCATGCCTATTATATCTTTTGATATCGAATAATTTTTTTAGGAGAACAAGTTCTTGATAGGAAATATATTTTCTTTTTTATCGAATTTTAAAAAAATTAATAATCATTTGTGGTATCTTTTATTCATACCGGTATTTATTTTATCGATTCTTAGTATGCTTATTCTTCCCCTTCCCCCCTTTGTTTTAGATATGTTTTTTACTTTTAATATTGCATCAGCAATAATAATTTTAATCGTTGCTATACGCACAACGAATGTATTAAATTTTTCTTCGTTTCCCACTATTTTGCTTTTTTCAACTTTATTTCGATTATCTTTAAATGTTGCTTCTACGCGCGTGATTTTGTTAAACGGACATACTGGTTCTTGTTGCGCAGGTCATGTTGTTGAATCATTTGGGTTTGTTTTAATTGGCGGAAATTTTTTTATTGGTTTTATAATCTTTATTATTTTAATAATAATAAATTTTTTAGTTATTACCCAAGGTTCGGGAAGAATTGCAGAAGTGGGTGCTAGATTTGTTTTAGACGCTCTTCCAGGCAAGCAGATGGCTATAGATTCCGATTTAAATACTGGGATGATTTCTGAAAAAGAGGCTGTAAAAAGGAGGATTAATGTACATAGAGAGGCTAATTTTTATGGCGCTATGGACGGAGCTAGTAAATTCATCAGGGGAGATGCGATTGCTGGAATTATGATTATGGTAGTCAATTTAATTGGCGGATTTGTTGTGGGTATTGTTCAGCATGATATGCTATTTTTAGAAGCGGCTAAGGTATATAGTATCCTTACCATAGGAGATGGATTAGTTTCTCAGATTCCTTCTTTAATCGTGTCGATTGCTTCAGGTATTATTCTAACTCGCACAGGTTCTAAAAAAATTGACGTTGGGACTCAAGTTTTTCACCAGCTCTTTAATAATGCTCAAATATTTTTTTTAAGTGGTGTTATTTTTTGTGTGTTAAGCTTCATTCCTGGCATGCCTAATTTTATTTTTTTATTTTTTTCAATTCATTTATTGGCATTATCTTGGTATTTAGATAATAAAAATATTAAAAATAAAATGATTTCTAGAAGATCTGACTGTAAAGAATCAAATATATTTAATTTATCTTGGGATGACGTTCAATTTGAACCCTTTTCTTCTATAGAATTAAGTTCTATTTTCTTCAACCCGGCTTATAAAGAAAAATATAATTATTTATTAAAAAATTTATTTCTTTTAAGGAAAAATATAATTCGAGATTTTGGTTTTTTAATTCCAGATATTCGTATTGTTCAAAATAATAAGTTAAAGGATGGTCAGTATAGAATTTTAATCAAAGGCGTTGAATCAGGATCAGGACGCATTTTTTTAGATAAGCTCTTAGTCATTCATCACGGAGAAAATGTTATTTCTTTTCCTGGAAAAAAAATTGAGGAATCTATTTTTGATTCTCCTGCTTTTTGGGTAGACAGTTTTTCCGAAAAAGATATTATTGAAAAAAATATTTTAATTGTGAATCCAAATAATATTATTATTATGCAGTTAAATAATAGCTTGCAATCGTGTTTACATGAATTATTTGGTTTTCAAGAAACTCAGCAGTTGTTAGATCGAGTGTCCAAACAATATCCACAGCTAGTGGATCATTTAATACCTGGTATTATTTCCATTACTACACTTCAAAATGTTTTAAAAAATTTATTAAGGGATAAAATTTCTATTAGAGACATTATCACCATTTTAAACACTTTAATAAAATATGGTGATAAATTGAAAGACAATATTGAAAAATTAACGCATGTATGTCGAATAGCGTTAAGAAAATTAATTACTCAAAAATTTTTCTTGAAAAACAAATATATCAATGTTATTGGATTAAGCGCAGAGATAGAAAATATATTATTAAATGTAATTAACAATAAAAGCAGTCAATTAGAGCCTATTTTTTCAGAAAAATTAATTCAACAAACTAAATTTTCAGTGGTATTACAAAAAAAAGATAAACTACCTTTAGTTTTATTAGTTAATCCGCGCTTGCGCTCGATATTATCTGAATTATTTGCTATTAGTGTTTCTAATTTAACTGTATTGTCTTTCTCAGAAATTTCTGAAGGAAGAATAGTAAAAATTAATCACATTATTGGAGCTCAAAAACTATAATATAAACTTTTCATTAAGCTTAAATGTTTTTACATTACTGGCACTGTATTGATTCCCAATAAATATAATCCTTTTTTAATTATTTTAGCAGTTAAAATAGATAGTTTAATTCTACTAACTTTGATGTGCGTTTCTCTTACGAATAATATAGAACAATTTTCGTAAAAGTTTGAAAATTTTCCAGCTAATTCGTACAGGTAATTGCACATCAAATGCGGTGTGCCTTTTTTTTCTAGTATGTGTACTGTCTCTTCAAATTGCAAAATAGTCATGATTAATTTTCTTTCAAAAATAGTGAAAATATTTATTTTATATGAGTCCATGGCATGGGGCAAGATAGCTTTTTTAATTACAGATTGAATTCTAGTATATGCATATTGTATATAAGGAGCGGTATTCCCTTCTAACGATAACATCTGGTCCCAATCAAAAATGTAATCTGATGCTCTATTTTTAGATAAATCGAAATATTTTATTGCACCAATTCCAATATTTTCTGCAATTTCAGTTATTTCTTTATCTGTCAGGTTTTTATTTTTTTTTTCTATTATCTTTTTCGCTCTACTAATTCCTTCAGTTAGCAAATCCATTAATTTTATTGTTTCACCATATCGAGTTTGAAAAGGTTTTTTGTTTTTATTTAAAATCATACCAAATGAATGGTGCTCTAATAACATTTTACGTGATACGTAATTTGCCTTTTTAGCGATTTCCCACACTTGTAATAAATGCTGTTTTTGCCTGCTATCAACATAGTAAATTATTCGATTTGCTTTTAATACATGTCCGCGAAATTTTAAACAAGCAATATCTGTTGTAGTATATAGATATGCTTTATTTTTTTTTTGTATCACTACTCCCATTTTTTCGCCTTGACGATTTTTAAAATTATTTAAATACACGATAACGCGACCATTATCCTTCACTGCAATTTTTTTTTTCTTTAAATCTGCAATAATTTCTGGTAACATAAAGTTATAAAAACTTTCTCCCCGAATATCACTAGGTTTGAGTAGAACGTTTAATTTTTTATATATTAATTGATTTTTTTGTATTGTTCTTTTTACTAATAGTTTCCATATTTTTATACATTTTGCATTTTTATTTTGTAGTTTCACGACATTTTTTTCTGTTTTTTCTAAAAAATCAGGGTTATTTTTGTATTTTAAATATGCTTTTTGGTATATTGATTCGATGTTATCGATAGATATTTTTTCTTGTGATTTTAATTGTGTAATTAATATTCCAAATTGCGTGCCCCAATCACCTATATGGTTCTGTCGAATTACAGTATAACCTAAAAACTTCATGACTCTAGCGGTTACATCTCCTAAGATAGTAGATCTTAAATGACCAATGTGTAGTTCTTTTGCTATATTAGGTGAAGAATAATCAACAACAATAGTTTGTATTTTATTTTTTTCAAAATTAAAATTTTTTAAATTAAACATTTTATTGGCGTGTTCACATAACCAGCTAGATTTTAATCTAATATTAACAAATCCTGATTTATGTGCATATATTTTTTGATATATGTTGTAGTTTTTGAGGGAATCAGTAATTTTTTCTACTAATTGCTTTACGGATAAGAGATTTAAATTTTTCAGTCTAATAATTCCGTTAACTTGGTAATCAACATCATTATTTTTTATGTTTCTTTGAACTACTGGGTTAAAGCTTGCGGGTATATTATTGTCGTTAAAAATTTTTTTCATTTCTTTTGTAAAAAATTTTTTAATATTCATATATTTTCCTATATATAAATGAATAATTGTATCGGAACAACGGTTATATTTTTAATTTTAATTATTTATAAAAATATGTTATAATTATTATATATTAAGTATTTAATATTTCAAAAGTATATATGTTTTTAAAAAAAACATAGATTTTATAGGCCAAACACTCGCTTATTTTATCAAAAATCAAAAAATCACGAACGCGATTTTTTATAGTATAAATTGTATTTACTATAAATTATAATAATGTATTTTATTTTTGATAAATGTAAAAAAATATGTTGACTTTTTTTTAAAAATCTATAATATAGATCTTGTGATAAAAATGTTCTTTTAAAAAATATTTCAGAAAATTTATGTGGGCGCATGAAAATCAAACGTTCAGATAGAAATTATTCACGGCTAATTGAAATTAAAAAAGATTAGTCTTGCAATAAAAGTTATACCTAAATGAAGAGTTTGATCATGGCTCAGATTGAACGCTGGCGGCAAGCCTAACACATGCAAGTCGAGCGGCATCGGGAAAATATTTATATTTTCGCCGGCGAGCGGCGAACGGGTGAGTAATATCTGGGGATCTACCTAAGCGAGAGGGACAACTGCTGGAAACGGCGGCTAATACCGCATAATGTTGAAAAACCAAAGCAGGGGATCTTTCTTAGCATAAGAAAAGACCTTGCGCACTTAGATGAACCCAGACGAGATTAGCTTGATGGTGGGGTAAAGGCCTACCATGGCGACGATCTCTAGCTGGTCTGAGAGGATGGCCAGCCACACTGGAACTGAGACACGGTCCAGACTCCTACGGGAGGCAGCAGTGGGGAATATTGCACAATGGGCGAAAGCCTGATGCAGCTATGCCGCGTGTATGAAGAAGGCCTTAGGGTTGTAAAGTACTTTCGTCAGGGAAGAAAGTAAAAATTGATAATACCAATTTTAATTGACGTTACCTGAAAAAGAAGCACCGGCTAACTCCGTGCCAGCAGCCGCGGTAATACGGAGGGTGCAAGCGTTAATCAGAATTACTGGGCGTAAAGAGCGCGTAGGCGGTAATTTAAGTCAGATGTGAAATCCCTGGGCTCAACCTAGGAACTGCATTTGAAACTAAATTACTAGAGTTTCGTAGAGGGAGGTAGAATTCTAGGTGTAGCGGTGAAATGCGTAGATATCTGGAGGAATACCTGTGGCGAAAGCGACCTCCTGGACGAAAACTGACGCTGAGGCGCGAAAGCGTGGGGAGCAAACAGGATTAGATACCCTGGTAGTCCATGCTGTAAACGATGTCGACTTGGAGGTTGTTTCCATAGAGGAGTGACTTCCGAAGCTAACGCGTTAAGTCGACCGCCTGGGGAGTACGGTCGCAAGGCTAAAACTCAAATGAATTGACGGGGGCCCGCACAAGCGGTGGAGCATGTGGTTTAATTCGATGCAACGCGAAAAACCTTACCTGGTCTTGACATCCATAGAATTCTATAGAAATATAGACGTGCCTTCGGGAACTATGAGACAGGTGCTGCATGGCTGTCGTCAGCTCGTGTTGTGAAATGTTGGGTTAAGTCCCGCAACGAGCGCAACCCTTATCTTTTGTTACCATCGGTTCGGCCGGGGACTCAAGGGAGACTGCCGGTTATAAACCGGAGGAAGGTGGGGACGACGTCAAGTCATCATGGCCCTTACGACCAGGGCTACACACGTGCTACAATGGTACATACAAAGAGAAGCAATTCTGCGAAGATAAGCAAACCTCATAAAGTGTATCGTAGTCCGGACTGGAGTCTGCAACTCGACTCCACGAAGTCGGAATCGCTAGTAATCGTGGATCAGAATGTCACGGTGAATACGTTCCCGGGCCTTGTACACACCGCCCGTCACACCATGGGAGTGAGTTGCAAAAGAAGCAGGTTGTTTAACCAATTTATCGGAGGACGCCTACCACTTTGTGGTTCATAACTGGGGTGAAGTCGTAACAAGGTAACCGTAGGGGAACCTGCGGTTGGATCACCTCCTTAAAATATAAAACGTTTGATTGGATTGCGCCCACATAAATTTTTTGATCTATATCTAAACAGGCTTGTAGCTCAGCCGGTTAGAGCACACCCCTGATAAGGGTGAGGTCGGTGGTTCAAGTCCACTCAGGCCTACCACATTACATAAGGGGCTATAGCTCAGCTGGGAGAGCGCCTGCTTTGCACGCAGGAGGTCAGCGGTTCAATCCCGCTTAGCTCCAATTTTAAAAAATTTTTTAAATCCAGCTTATATTATAATTTTTGTTATTAATTATATTTTTATTTTTATTTACCCCTCCTTGAAATTTTTATTTATTTGATTAAATATATTTATATTTAAAATAAAAAATTTTAAATAAAAAAATTTCTATTTTTTTACAAAAAAAATATTATTTTTTATTTTATAAATTAATATATATTTTTATATCAATATTTTTACGTGTACGTAATCTTGTATTTTATTAAAAATAATTGCTCAAGTAATAAACATGATGAACCAGGAAAAATTAAGACAAGTTATTCTGGATATAGAAACAACAGGAATGAACCAACAAGGTTGCGTCTATTTAAATCATAAAGTTATTGAAATTGGTATAATTGAATTAGTTAATAGAAAATATACTGGCAAATATTTACATTACTACTTAAATCCAGGTCGAACAGTTGATCCCGAGGCATATAAGATTCACGGAATTTCTGACAGTTTTTTACTACCAAAACCAACTTTTCGCGACGTATGTGCTAATGTTATTAATTTTATTAATAATTCGGAAATTATTGTACATAATGCTGCTTTTGATATTAGTTTTTTAGATTATGAATTAAGTTTTGTAGATAGTTTAAATAAAAATATTAGTCACCTCAGTATAATTACTGACACTTTAGTAATTGCTAGACAATTATTTCCGGGAAAAAAAAATTCTTTGGATGCACTATGCCGAAGATATAAAATATTTAATGTTAATAGAAAGTTTCATAGCGCTTTATTAGATGCTAAAATATTAATGAAAATATATTTATATTTGACTAGTCGTCAAAATGAAATTGAATTTCAAGTTCATGAAAGCGTTTTAAATATAAAAACAATTAATAAAAAAAATATAAACACCAATACATCTTTAAAAATTACCTATGCTTCTCAGTCTGAGTGTACTAAACATAGTGAATACATGCAAAGGATTCAAAAAAAGTAATTTTTAGCTATATTATTAATTATTAATTATTAATGATTTATTGTTTGTCTTGACTATTATACAAAAAATATATAACATACAATTATTTAAAGATACTAAGGGTGCGGTAGTTCAGTCGGTTAGAATATCGGCCTGTCACGCCGGGGGTCGCGGGTTCGAATCCCGTCCGCACCGAAAAGCTATTGATGATTAAACGTAGAATACTATTTTTTGCATAATTTTTATCAAATTATCTAATAAAATAATTAGAATTGTATTTTTCGTTTCAAACAAAATGTTTTTATTAAACCATAATAATTATTTTTTTCTATTAAATATTTTTTACAGTATAATGCGGAAATATAATTATGAACTGCGATGATATGATTAATAATTCAGTTGTGGATAAAAAAAAAAATAATTCCTTGAATAGTGAATTATTATTAGATGAATCACTTTTATTAGAAAAGAAAAAAACATTATTAGATTTAGAAAAAAAACTTTTAAATAAATCTAATAAATATAATGAAAATCTTTCTAAGTTAAAAGAAAGATTGCAAAAAAAAATCAATATTACTCACAACTTCTTTTTAGAAAAATATTTTTTATCTATTTTACCAATTGTGGATAGCATTGATTCAGCAGAAGATTTATTAAATGATTCTTGTAATGATTACTCGGATATTTATGTCCAGATAAAAGATATTCAAAAAAATTTTTTATCAATTTTTACAAAATATCAAGTTTCAGTGATTAACTTAGTAAACATTTCATTTAATCCTGATATTCATCAAGCAATATCGATTGATTTTTCTAAAAAATATCCAAATAACTATATTTCCCGAATTATTCAAAAAGGTTATTTGTTAAAAAATCGATTATTACGTCCGGCTTTGGTATCTGTATCTCAAATTAACTAAAATATATTTTATTTTATATTCTTTTAAAAAATACACCCTGTGTTTAATAGATATATCTATACGTTTATTTTTTTTGAGGAAAAATGTTGAATGATTATAAAAAAAAAAGTTCATTAAAAGTTTTATAAACAAGAAAGCTAAATATAATTTTGATATTAAAAAAACTATTACTTCAGGAATTGTTTTAGAAGGATGGGAAGTAAAATCTATTCGTTCAGGCTTAGTTCAAATTACACAAGGACATGTTATCTTTCAAAACCACGAAGCCTATTTAATAGGGGTAATATTTCAGCCTTTAATAACTGTTTCTGATTTATTCACTAGTCCGCCTGATCGAAAAAGAAAATTATTATTAAATAAAAAAGAAATTAATATGTTAGAAATATTTTGTAACAAAAAAAGATATACAATTATTCCAATTAAATTATTTTGGTTGCGTTCATGGTGTAAAATTATTTTAGGAATAGCAAAAGGAAAATCTAAAAGAGATAAGCGTTTAGATAAAAAAAATAATTCTTGGAAAATAGAAAAATCAAAAATAATACGCCGTATTTCTCTAAATAAATAATTTAGAAGAAAACAAATTTTATATCTTAATTTATAAGGTTTTTATGATTATGGTTTTAAACGATCAGTATTGGATGAAAAAAGCATTAAAAAAAGCTTTTTATGGAAAAAAAAAAGGCGAAATACCGATCGGTTCTATTTTAGTAAAAAATAATTGTTTAATTAGTGCATCGTGGAATTCTTGCATTTCTTTATTTGATGCTAGCGCTCATGCAGAAATTCTAGTGATGAGAAGGGCTGGAAAAAAATTAAAAAACTATAGATTAAATAATACTGCTTTATATGTAACACACGAACCATGTTTTATGTGTTCTGATGCTATTATTAACGCTAGAATAGAAAAAGTTGTCTATGGTTCGTATAGTTTTAAAAAAAATAATTTTTCGTATTTCATGAATTTTTTATATAAGAATAATATCAAACATCATATCAAAGAAATAAAATCAGGTGTTTTATTTCATGAATGCTCAAGTATATTAAATAATTTTTTTAAAGAAAAGAGACTTAAGTCAAAATAATAGTTTTTTTTAATTACTTTTCTAGTATTACTATGGAATAGGCATATCTAGAGGAATCAGTAACACTTAAAAAAATTTTTTTTGCTTGGATTTTGTTGAACACTATTTCAGCATATCCAGACATATTAAGCGTTGGTTGTCCCGATAAATAATGGATTACTTCGCAACTCTTTAAAAATATGTCTTTGTGTATTCCAATTCCCATAGCTTTTGCCGCTGCTTCTTTCGCAGTAAATCTTTTGGCTAAAAAAGCATCTTTTTGATCTGAACGAAAATATTCTTGTAACTCTCTTGTTGACAAAATTTTATTTGGTATTTTCATTCCGTGATTTAAAATTAATCTTTTAAAACGACTGATATCAACGATATCAGTTCCTAAACCTAATATAGACATATATTTTTCCTATTTTTTTTATTTCAATGTGCGTGAATTTTTTTAATTGTAACTTGTATTTTTAAATCAATTTTATTTTTTAAAAATTTTTGTATCTTTATTTTTGAATAATCAATACATTGCTGAATTTTTTTTCCATTGCTTCCAATGATAATTTTTTTATGCCTGTGATTCTTTGTTTTCACTATACCCAGAATAGTATATTTTTTTTTATCATCTTGATAAAAATTTATAACGGATATCGAAAAAGAGTACGTTAATTCTTTGTTAAGTAAATTAATTAAAGTTTCTCTTATTATTTCTTCTACTAAAAATTTAGTAGTACAAGTTGTTTTTTGATAAGCTGGGTACTTATGAGCCCGTTCAGGCAATAATGTATTTATATAGTTTAGCAAATTTTCTACCAATACATTCTTTTTAGCCGAAATCAAAAAAATTTCTTTATTAGGTATTAGCGTATTCATCTTTAAAAGAAACGGCAGTAATAGCTTTTTATTTTTGACTAAATCAATTTTATTAATAGCTAAAATATATTTAATTTTTTGTTTTTGAATATATTCTAATAATTTATTTTCTTGCTGAGTCCAAATAAAACTAGTGATTAAAAAAATTATTATATTAGTTTCATTAATTAAATTAAATGTATTGCTTAATTTTTTTTTGTCAATATTATTGTATCTGCACTGTAATCCCGGCGAATCAATTAGTTCATATTGAATATTTTTTAATGTATAAATACCAGTAATATGATTTTGTGTAGTATGGACTTTGTGTGAAACGATAGACAGTTTAGATTTAATGAACTTATTGAATAAAGTAGATTTACCTACATTTGTTCGACCGACTATAATAATTTTTCCAAACACAGTTTTTTTTTTCATATTACTTTTATTCTACCTCTAGCCTAATCAATGCGTTTTGAGCAGCATCTTGTTCGGCTTTTCTTCGGCTAGCCCCAATGCCAATTAACATTTCTGGTAAACCATTTATTTTACAATAAATTGTAAAAATTTGGTTATGAGCTGCGCCATATATTTGTCCGATATTGTATATAGGTAATGGAAAGTGTTTAGATTGTAAATATTCCTGTAGCCTCGTTTTAGGATCTTTTTTTGTTCCTACTGGATTCATTTTTTTAAATCTCGTTTTATACCATTGTAATACTATTCTTTCAACAGTATAAATATTACTATCTAAAAATATACTGGCGATAATGGCTTCAATAGTATTAGCGAGTATAGATTCTCGCTTAAATCCCCCGCTTTTTTTTTCTCCCTGTCCTAATTTTAAGTATTTTCCAAGAGAAAATTCAGATGCTATTGCTGCCAGGGTATTTCCGCGCACTAGAGTAGCGCGCATGCGACTCATTCCTCCTTCATTTAATTGAGGAAAATGATGATATAATGCTTTTGCTATAACAAAACTAAGAATAGAATCACCTAAAAATTCTAGTCTTTCGTTGTGTTTAATGCTAGCGCTTCTATGCGTTAGGGCATGCGTCAATAATGACGCGTTAGTAAAAGCATAACCGAGAAATTTTTGTAGTTTGTTTATTACTATTGGATTCATAATGCACCAGTTAAAAATTAGATGAATAAGATATTTTATTTTTTAAATTAAATTGTCGGAACAAAAAAATATTACAGCGCTCTATAAAATATTTTTAAACATTCTATTCCAGCGTATGCTTAAAAGCCAAGGTGCATGATCGTAATTAAAGCTAAACCATACATACTTTGCTTTTCCTAAAATGTTCTCTCTAGAAATTAATCCCCATTGCCTGCTATCTGAACTACAATCTCTATTATCTCCTACAACAAAATATTTATTTTCCGGAATTGTCCATTCTAATGTTTGTAAATGATTTTCTTCCTCATTACTAGAAATATAATTTTTCATACCATGTACTACTTGCATATAATATACATTCTTAATATTGTTTTCTGTGCGTTTTTCTGATGCTTTACCGCGATGCATATGGATTGAATGTAAGGTTATTTGTGATTTTTTACTTTCATTAAGAGTACTTAAAGATTTTTTTTCTTCTTGTTTTTGAGGATTAGATATATTTTTATTATATTTATTTTTTCTCATAACTGTTAATATTTTGCTCCATGGATCATAAGAAATGGTATCTCCAGGCATTCCGATAATGCGTTTAACATAACTTAGTCGTGTATCTTTAGAGCCTTTAAAAACTACAATATCGTTACGAGCTGGTTGATAGCTAGTTCTCCAAGTCTTATTCATTATTTGTTTAGGATCAACAAATAATTTTTGCACCAGCACACAGTCTCCAGTTAATAATGTTGGTTCCATAGAATTAGAGGCAATAATGAATGATTCAAATACGAATAAGCGCATACCGGTGATAAAAATTAAGATTGGAAAATTGCTTGCTAACGATCTAGTCCATGTGTTGGTACAAATAGCTTTTTTCTTGAAAAAATAACAATAACAATCTTGAATATGATTAAATAACCAAAATAAACTTGTAATTCCTGTTAAAAGCACTAATGTATACGTCGTATATAATCTCATGTGAGTTAAAGTTCCTTATAATAACTAATCTATTTTTAAAATTGAAAAAAATATTTCTTGAGGAATCGATACTTTTCCAATAATCTTCATTCTTTTTTTTCCCTTTTTCTGTTTTTGTAATAATTTTTTTTTTCGACTAATATCCCCTCCATAACATTTTGATAATACATTTTTTCTTAACTGTTGTATATTCGCTCTGGCTATAATATTATTTTCAATAGAGGCTTGTATTGGTACATTAAATTGATGCCTAGGAATCATTTGTGCAATTTTTTCTATTATTCGCCTAGAATATTGTATGGCATATTTTCTATAACATATAAAAGTTAATGCGTCAATTTTGTTTTTATTAACTAATATATCAATTTTAACTAAATCACTAGCTTTAAAACCTATAAAGTTATATTCTAGCGATGCGTATCCGCTGGAAATAGATTTTAATTGATCAAAAAAATTTGAAATTACTTCTGATAATGGTATTTCATATTGAATAATAGTTTTATTAACATGATATGTTAAGTTTTTTTGAAAACCTCTTTTTTTAATACATAAATTTATAATTTCTCCTATATATTTTGTAGGTGTTAAAATATTACACAAAGCTACAGGCTCTCTGATTTCAGAAATTAAATTTGCAGGAGGAAATTTTGCTGGATTTTCTAAATAAATTTTTTGCTTTTTTTTATTAAGTATAATTTCATATACTACTGTTGGAGTAGTTAAGATGATATCTATGTTGTACTCTCTCTCTAGCCGTGATTGGATAATTTCCATGTGTAATAACCCCAAAAAACCACATCTAAATCCAAATCCAAGCGCTTGAGAAGTTTCTGGTTCGTAAAACAAAGAAGAATCATTTAATTTTAACTTATTTAAAGCTTGTTTAAATTGATTATATTGATTATTTTGCATTGGAAACAAACCAGCATAAATTTTTGGTTTAATTTTTTGAAAACCCGGCAAAGCCAAAGAAGACGGGTTTATTAATGACGTAATGGTTTCACCCACTAATGCCGAATGTATATTTTTAATTCCGCAAATTAACCAACCAACTTCTCCACAGAATAATGCTGTTTTTACATGTCGCTTAGGAGTAAAAATGCCTAATTGTTCAACTTGATAAACTTTTTTAGTCCTCATTATTACAATTTTATCTTTTATTTTTATAGATCCGTTTTTTACTCTTATTAAAGATACTACGCCTAAATATTTATCAAACCAAGAATCAATGATTAAAGCCTGTAAAGGATTACTGCTACTTCCTTCCGGAGACGGAATAATAGTTATAATTTTTTCCAATAATTGTGATATTCCTTCACCTGTTTTTGCAGAACATCGAACAGCATTTTGTGTTGAAATACCAATAATATTTTCTATATCATGGCATACTTGGCCCGGAGATGCATTAGGCAAATCAATTTTATTAACAACAGGTAAAATAACCAAATTCATTTTTACAGCGCTACGGCAATTAGCAACTGTCTGCGCTTGTACGCTTTGAGTAGCGTCTATTACTAATAAAGCTCCTTCGCATGCAGATAATGAACGTGAAACTTCGTAAGCAAAATTAACATGACCTGGTGTATCAATAAAATTCAAGTAAAAATTTTTTCCTGCCTTGGAACGGTATTTAATTGTTACGCTTTGCGCCTTAATGGTAATGCCTCGTTCTCGCTCCAGATCCATAGTATCTAGCACTTGATTTGACATTTCTCTTACAGACAAACCTCCGCATGTCTGTATTAGTCTATCAGATAAAGTTGATTTGCCATGATCTATATGAGCAATAATAGAAAAATTTCTTATATATTTCATTATATCAATAATATACCCGGAGTTTTAATTTAAATTTAATCATTTCTGATATTTAAATGATGATCAATTTTATTCATTGAAAATATAATCTAGCAGTTTTAATAAAAATATTTATAATTATAATATACATGTTTATATATAATATATATATTATAATTAGAAATAAATAAAAATTTTTATTTATTTTATTTATTTGTCTAAAAATAATTTTTTTAAGTCAACATTATAGCTAATATAGAGTTGATTATGTATGGTACTATACAAGTCTTGCTATGTTATATTAATAAATCAACAAAAGGTATTTATAAAATAACAAATGTATGAAAAAAAAAAAGTAATATTAGCAATGTCAGGAGGAGTAGACTCATCTGTGTCAGCATGGCTGTTATTAAAAAAGGGATATGCTGTAGAGGGTTTATTTATGAAGAATTGGGATGAAGACGATTCTGAAAATTATTGTTCTGCAAAAATTGACTATAAGGATGCTCAATCAGTATGTAAAAAATTAGGTATTGCGCTGCATTCAATTAATTTTTCTATGGAATATTGGGAGCAAGTATTCAAGAAATTTATTGCAGGATACAAAAAAGGAGATACACCTAATCCCGATATTTTATGTAATAAAATGATAAAATTTAAATTATGTTTTAATTTTGCATTAAAACATTTACAATCTGATTATTTTGCTACAGGACATTATGCTTCAATCAAAAAACATAAAAAAAAATACTTTTTATATAAAGCTGCAGACCTACAAAAAGACCAAAGTTATTTTTTATATACGCTGACATCAAGGATTTTATCAAAAGTTTTATTTCCGTTATCTCAAATAAAAAAAATACAGACACGTAGAATTGCTAAAAAAATACAATTATGCGTATATAAGAAAAAAGATTCTACAGGTATTTGTTTTATTCAACCTAAAAAATTTAATTCATTTTTAAACAAATATATCCCATATAAAATAGGAAGAATATTAACAATGTCTGGAGAGTTTTTGGGTGTACATCTTGGATATGCATATTATACTATTGGTCAAAGAAAAGGATTAAATATTGGAGGAAAAAAAAATAAGAATATGTATCCTTGGTACGTAGTAAAAAAGGATATTAATACAAATACTATTTTTGCAGTACAAGGATCTAGAAACCCATATTTATTATCGTTTGGCTTTTTTACAAAAAAAATTCATTGGATTAATTTAATTTTCAATCATTCTTTTTTAACGTGTACAGTAAAAATGAAATATCGACAAGAACCTGTATTGTGTCAAATAATTTTAGATAAAAAGCACTCTAGTCAAGTACTGTTTAAAGAACCAAGCGTATTCGTTACAGCCGGTCAGTCTGCCGTTTTTTATCATCATGAACAATGTTTAGGGGGAGCCATTATAAAAAAGAGTATAGCGTATTTACCGTAATTAAGAATTTTATATAAATCTAAATCTTAAACTGTTTTAGTGGTGGAGATGTAGTTATTATTTTTACAATACAGCTATCATAATTTATGATGAATTCATTTTTTTATAATTTTAATATCTTTAAGTTATGTATATAGAATACACGATAGAAATATAGTGATATATAAAAATTGGTTTCTAAATTTTCTTAATGATACATTTTTATTTCTGCTTATATAAGGTATATTGTATCAAATGACTTTTTTAACAAATAAAAAAATTTTAATTTTCGGCATTAAAAACAATTTTTCTATTGCTTACGGAATAGCATTATCCATGTATCAACAAAACGCTAATTTAGCTTTTGTGTATCATAATAAAAAATCAAAAAAAAACATTGCGCAACTAGCAAGCCAAGTTCGATCTAAAATAATTTTATATTGTGATATAAATTCAGATAATTCAATCAATCATTTGTTCAAACATTTGTCGGAACTATGGGGCACATTTGACGGAATTGTCCACTCGATAGCATATACGCCAACGCTACAATTACATCATGACTACCTTGATATCATCAATCGTAAAGACTTTTTAAACGCCCACGAAACTAATTCTTTTAGCCTGGTGGCCTTAGTAAAGGCTGCTAAAGATTTTTTGAATCAAAATTCTTCTATTGTTACTATATCATATATCGGAGCCATTAAATATGTTCCTTATTATAACATAATGGGAATTGTAAAAGCATCTTTAGAATCCAACGTAAGATATTTAGCTTTTTCAATGGGAAAAAAAAAAATAAGAGTTAATGCCATTTCTGCCGGAGCTATCAAAACAACTTCTTCATATGGTATAAAAAGTTTTTATAAAATATTAGTTTCCGATAAAAAAAAATCTCCTTTAAATAAAACTATTACTAGTCAAGAAATTGGTAATGTAGCAGCATTTTTGTGTTCTAACTTATCTAGCGGGATAACGGGTCAAGTAATATTTGTAGATGCAGGAATCAATATCGCATAAGGATTTTGCTAAAATAGACTATATACACGACAAGTTTATTTTATGAGCATATTTAGTTATTTTAATTAATTAAAGAAACGTATATTTTATATAGGGTATGTGTTTACACAAATAAAAATTCATATTTTAAAATACAAATAGTATACTATTATATAATATAAATACAAATGTATATTTTAATAATATATTAGCGTCATTAACAAATATATTTTTATCAAAATAAAAAATTTATTTTTTAAAATAATAGCGCATGAACACTTCTATTTTATTTTATTTTTATGTTTTCTTAATAGCGTTAAAGATAATTAGGTTATGAAATTATGTTTCAGGATAATCCTTTGCTTATACAACTCAAGAATAAGTTAAGTAAAAAAAAGATTAAAGTAGAAGGGGTGGTAAAGAGCACCACTAAAGGCTTTGGTTTTTTAGAAGTTAATGCTAAAACCACATATTTTATTCCCTCTAAAAATATGCAAAAAGTTATTCATGGTGATAGAATAATTGCATCTATTGAAAAAAAAAATAATAGAGAAATTGTTTATCCTGAAAAATTAATAGAACCATTTTTAAAAAGATTTATTGGATCTATATTTAAAAAAAATAACTGTATATATATACAGCCAAATTATCCATATGTAAAGAATATTATATTTCATCGATATAAAACTTTGATATCCAGATCTTGGAAAGATGGAGATTGGGTAATAGCTGAATTAAAAAAACATAGCTTAAGAGATAACAATTATTTTAGTGTTAATATTATTGAATTTATTTCTGAAAAAAACAATCCTTTATCACCATGGCACGTGATTTTGTCTAAACATAATCTAGAAAAAAAATCTCCAAAATGTAATTGTTTAAATTATCTTCCAAGCCAAGTTTTGAATAGTAATCGCATAGATTTAACTAATCTGGATTTTATTACGATTGATAATTATCACACTCAAGATATTGATGACGCTTTATTCGTAGAAGAAGTTGATTCAAAAAAACTAATTCTTACCGTGGCTATCGCAGATCCTACTGAATACGTATCGGTTGATACTGAGATAGATAATGTTGCTAAAAAACGTGTGTTTACGAATTATTTACCCGGATTAAGTATATCCATGCTACCAAGGATATTATCGGAAGATATCTGCTCTCTACAGCCCGATGTAACAAGGCCGGTTTTAGCGTGCAAAATAATAATTTCCCCTAATGGTCGAATTATTAAAAAAAAAACGAAATTCTTTTTAGCATGGATTAGGTCTCAGAGCAAATTATCTTATGAACAAGTATCTGATTGGTTAGAGCAATCGGGACACTGGAAACCAAAAAATAAAAATATTGAAAAACAAATATTGTTGTTAAAAAAAATATACAAAATTAGAAATTTATGGAGAAAGAAAAATGCATTAATATTTGCTGATCAGCCAGAATATAGGTTTCATATATCTAAAAATTGGAAAATTTTAAATATTTCTGCAGAAAAAAGAAGAATAGCGCATAAAATGATTGAAGAATCTATGATTTCTGCTAATATTTGCGCAGCTAATTTTTTAAATCAATCACTAGGTTTTGGTTTATATAATACTCATTCTGGTTTTGATCTTCTTAATGCTAAAAATGCAGTTGTATTTTTAAAAAAATATGATATTGTTTTTACCCCAGAAGAAATTATGACTTTGTCAGGATTTTGTAAGCTTAAGAGATTATTAGCGAAATTATCTAACAAATACGTAGATTATAGGATTCGTCGATTTCAATCTTTTGGCGAAATTAGCTTTAAGTCAAAACCCCACTTTTCATTAGGACTATCCTCCTATGCGACTTGGACCTCTCCGATTAGAAAATATAGTGATATGATTAATCATAGATTAATAAAATCTGTAATTACTGGAAATCATTGTATCGCCCCCCCTGATAATGTATTAATATCACATATTATGGACCGTAAGCGAAAAAATAGAATTGCAGTGAGAGAGATAGAAGAATGGTTGTATGCAGAGTTTTTTTATAATCAAGATTATAATAATAAATATTATCAGGCAGATATTACAGATATTTCTCGGGGAGGAATTAGAGCGCGTTTATTAAAAAATGGAGCATTTATTTTTATCCCCGCGTCTTTTATTCATAAAATTCGCGATGAATTAGTATGCAGCCCAGAGTATGGGGTAGTATATCTAAAAAATAAAGTTTATTGTCGAGTATCCGATACTATCACTGTATATTTACTAGAAATTAAACACGAAACAAAAACAATTATTGCGTCTTTAATTAACTAATATATAATAGAATTAGTGAAATGTGAAATATATTGATAAATAGATTTTATTAAAATGTAATAAAATCAAAATCAATAGATATTTATACATTTTATAGTATATTATGCAGTAAACCTATCATTAGGAGATTATAATATGAATTTTTTGAATATTGATAATATTACAGATTTTAGTGTATTTATAAGCCTTTTTATTATCATAAACCTTATGGGAATACTTCTAATTTTTTTCTCCGCAAAAAATTTATATAAATCAAGTTTAGTTCAGAAACTTAAACAACTTACTTACGATACTTCAGAAATAATTTTATGTCCGCCATCTTTTTAAATTATTTAATTGCTAAATTTTTCTAATATTTTTACGAAAAGTTGAAATCTGTTTAGCACTTGATTCACGCTAAACAACTATTTTAGCCTTTAAATAAAAGATGGATTTTAGCAACAAAGAAAAATTAATAAAATTGTAACTGAATAAAGTTTTTTATTTTTTCATATTCTTATATCCATTCCTGTAAAGAATAGATATAAGATGTGTTAGTAACGATGATGATTTAAGAAATATTAAGCAATAATGTAATTTATCGGCTATTCTAATTATTATATAAACAAAATCATGATTTTTATATCAAGAGATGCAAAAAATATCATAATATCATTAGAATAAAAATTTTAATTATATGAATTACTTATGTTGTACGCACTGAAAAATCATACAATTTCCGCTCCATTCAACACCAAAGACGATAAAAATAATTTTTATATTTACTGAAATTTACCCTTTTGTTAAATTATTAAATTTAATTTTTATGCTTCTATTAACGAATATTTAAACAATAGTTTTATCAAAAAAATATGAATATTATAGTTCGACATTTAGGGTTATTCCCTTGGTCCGTTACAGCAGCTCAAATGGAAAAATTTACTAAAAACAGAAATAAAAATACTATAGATGAATTATGGCTTGTAGAACATTATCCTATATTTACCTATGGAGTTTCCGAAAATAGTTATTCTATGCCTAACATTAAGAATATACCGGTTGTTCCTTCCAGTAGAGGGGGGAAAATAACGTATCACGGCCCGGGACAATTAATAATATATTTCTTGCTTGACTTAAGAAGAAAGAATATCAGATTCTATGAATTAGTAAAAAAAATAGAAATTGTAATTATTCACTTGCTTAAAGATTTAAAAATATCCTCACATTTAATTAATGGCTGGCCTGGAGTATATGTAAAAAAAAAAAAATTTGTTCCCTGGGTTTTCGGGTAGTAAAAGGTTATTCGTTACATGGTTTAGCATTAAACGTTGACATGAATTTAATGCCGTTTAATTATATTTATCCTTGTGGAAATAAAAATATTTCCATGACACAAATAAAAAATTTTAAAAAAAATATTACTATGGAAGCTACTCAAAGCATTTTTATGAAAAACTTCTGTTTTTTTTTTAATTATTTAGCTATATATGTTTAATGATTAATCAACGCGTACATATATATACATGTATGAAAAATACATTATGTATATTATTTTCTTATTTTAAGTTAATCAACAAATATTAAAGACGGATGAATATGTTTCGAAAAAAAAATATATATACTATACCTACGATTTTATCTTCGAATCAAAAGAAAACTATTTTAAAAAAACCCAAATGGTTAAAAGTTAAAGTACCATCTAATTTAAACACGATAAATAATATTAAAAACATACTTAAACAAAACTCATTACATTCAGTGTGTGAAGAAGCTCATTGCCCTAATTTACCTGAATGTTTTCATCAGGGAACGGCAACTTTTATGATTTTAGGCTCTATATGTACTCGTAAATGTCCTTTCTGCGCTGTAAAAAAGGGAAGAGCTTTAAAGGTCGATGTAAATGAGCCAAAAAAAATATTTCAAGTCGTAAAAGAATTAAATTTAAAATACGTTGTTCTAACATCAGTTTCTCGAGATGACTTAAAAGATAGCGGGGCTAAACATTTTTATCGATGTATTTCTGAAATTAGAAAAAAAAAAAATATCAAAGTAGAAATCCTTGTTCCTGATTTTAGAGGAAAAGAAAAAATAGCCTTAAATATCATTAATAAATGCCCTCCTGACGTTTTTAATCATAATCTTGAAAATGTTCCGAGGTTATATAATAAAGTTCGACCAGGTGCTAATTATTCTAATTCATTAAACTTATTATATGAATTTAAAAAAATAAATCCGAGTATACCTACAAAATCTGGATTAATGCTAGGACTAGGAGAACGCGTCTGTGAAGTCATTTCTGTACTAAAAGACTTAAAATCAGTAGGAGTATCCATTATTACTATTGGGCAATATATGCAGCCTAGTGCATCCCATTTGCCTGTTAAACAATATTTTACTTATCAAGAATTTAACGATTTTCAAAATATTGCGCTATCTTTAGGGTTTTCTCGTGTATTCTGCGGCCCCTTAGTTCGATCATCATATCACGCTGACCAACAGTATTTATGATATCAAATACCGAAGAAAAATATTTAACTTATAACTATATAATACAATCTTAATAACGATTAAGATGAAGTTAGTTAAAAAAGAACACCAAAAAAAAAGTATTATTTTTAAAATTTTTATTGGTGTTTTTATATTTTTTAATTATTAGTGAAAATTATTTCAAAGTGTAATTATTAGGGAAAAAAGACATTAATTGATTTGTGTGCATCACTTTCCAAGCTTGAGTCAAGTAGTTGTATACTAAAAAAACTTTGTTCATGAATGGAACAGAAAAAAATATTTTTAGAATATTTTGAAACGCAGCTTGTATACATATATTAGTAATTTTTTTAACTGTGCTTAGAGCAGTAGCTGGAACATGAGCCCATACCACATGGTAGTTCTTAAGATGAGCTAATTGAGCTGCTTTATCTACAGCAGTATCTAGATCTCCAATTTCATCAACTAATCCTATCTTTTTGGCGCTAACTCCTGTCCATACCCGCCCCCTAGCTATTTTATGTACTTGATTCGGGGATTTATGTCTAGATTTGGATACGAGATTAATAAATTTTTTATATCCACAACCAATCTCGAAGTTAATTTTTTTTTCCTGGTTTTTGGAAAGATTATTTAATGAACTATTATTATGAGCATTATGAGTGGATACGACTACATTTGTTATTCCTAGAGTAGATAGTAATCGCTCAAAAGTAAATATTGTAGCAAAAATTCCAATAGAACCGGTTATTGTTGTGGGATGCGCTATTATGTAATCTCCAGCAGTTGCTACCCAGTAACCCCCCGAAGCACAAACATCTCCCATAGAAATTACTAAAGGTTTCTTATGTTCATGTAAATGACATAGTTTTTTTCTAATCATTTCAGAGCTACCTACGTTTCCTCCGGGACTATTAATTCGTAATACTACTGCTTTAACATTATCATCATGCTCTGCTATATTTATTTCTTTTAATACGCGTGAAATATCCATAGCATTGTTATCCTTTGGATTAAGTTCTCCAAGTGCTCCATTAGCTGCGATAATAGCAATTTTATTTGTATTATTTTGTTGTTTTTCATAATTAAAAGCATAATCATTAATATTGGTATAGCTGTAATCATCTTTTTTTACATTTTTTGTAAAAATAGTAGGAATAATTTTTTGCAAAGCTTTTTTATGAATGATAGAGTCAACTAAATGACGATGTAAAGCATATTTAGCTTTATCATTGGTTTTTTTTGTTAAAAATTTCAGTTCATCATCAACATCTAGGTCCATGTCTTGAATTGGAATCAGTCTATTTTTAGCAATAATTTGCAAAAATTTTTTCCATTTATAGTTACAACATAATTGATCTATTTTTTTGCTTTCTGGTGATGGAGAATTTCTTAAAAAGGGCTCAACAGCAGATTTGTATTTTCCTACCCTAAACACATGCGCATGCACGTTTAACATATTTAAAAAATCCTTAAAATACATTATATTATTACTTATTCCGTGTAAATCAATAGATCCGTGTTTAAATAAAAAAATTTTATCTGCAAAAGTCGATAAATAGTATGAGGATTGAGAATAATGATGACCTATAGCAATAACAGGCTTTTTAGATGTTTTAAATTCATTTATTTTTTTTCCAAGATATTCTAAAGTAACCTGATGACTAGTAGAGTTCTCGTCAGCTACTAGTAGCATACCTACTATCTTAGAATCAGTTTCAGATTGTTTAATTTTTTTTGCAATTTCAAAGACAGAAAGGTTTAGAGGGTTTTTCTTATTTGTGTTTAAAATACGATCGTAATTGCTACACTTAGATGGGTTATTACTTGGAGCTTGTTCAGTTAAAGAACTTAAGGGAATAACCAAGATTCCATTAGAGAAATTACTTAAGGGGGGTGTATAATCTTGGTTAAGATGCCATGCTAGCCAAACGCCCGTTCCTAGGAGTAGTAATAAAGCGCTATTAAAAATAATATTTTTAATAAATATCACTAATCTAAAGATTATTTTTATAATTTTTATTATAAAGCGGAATAATAGATTCATATTAATATTTAGTCCTTGTGAAACAAATAATGATTCTTAAAATACTCAAAATGATATACATTTATTGAGTTTATAAAGTGTTTTGTTGATATCGCGTAACATAAAAAAATAATTTATTTATATATATTGACTGAAAACTAATTATTTAATTATTTTAATAAGATTTTGAAAAAAAATATTAAAAATAATCATTTTATTCTATTTTTTTTAAAAAACAATTTAAAGTTGTAATTTAAAAAATATAGTATATTTACTGTCAATCAATGATTGATGCGTTATTAGCGCTATTGTAAACACAGAATAAATTATATTTATTGAAATTTTCTTGGTTTTCCGAATTTGTCTATAGCAACATAAACAAAAGTTGCGGTATTTGTACAATACGATAAACCGAAAGAATAATTATCAATTTTTTTAATCCATATCTCTATTTGAGTAGTAATAGAAGTATTTCCGATTTTCATGCAGCGTACATAACAGCTAACTAAATCGCCTGCTGATATTGGTTTTAAAAAATTTATTGCTTCTACATATACCGTAGAAACTTTACCCTTAGAAATTTCTTTGGCTAAAATACCCCCTCCTAAATCCATTTGGTACATAATCCATCCACCAAAAATGTTTCCATTAACATTTTTATACTTAGGCATAGCAAGAGTTTTTAACATTAAGTTTTTATCACACATAATACTACTATTTTTATAATTTAACATTTGTATCCGTTGATAAGATTACCAAAATTTTTTATTGAAAATTTTTTTTAATTGTATTTTAAATTTTATTAATTTTTTGTATAGAACATATATTTTATGAATAATTAATACTTTATGTATGAATATAATGATTCATAAATTTATAATTATATTCTTTGAATGCTTGTATTAATGATATTTATGTATTTATATTAATCTTTTATTGCAAGGTGTACAAAATTTATTTTTAATTTTTTCTTCATAAGCCTAAACAACACTTTTTTTTTGCAAAAGATATAATCGAAATAAACAGATAATAATGTAAGATAATCCAAGATTTAAAATAACATTTAGAACAAAAATATTTGTATAAACAGAAAACATAAAACAAAATTTAAATAATATTGTAACAAAAAACTTAAAAATGAATCGCAATATAATTGCGGGGAACACAATATATATATTGTCCCATGCAATTCTTGCACTGCTTCTTAGGGCGCCAAGAATACCATTATTATCCAGCAACAATATCATTGGAAAAGTAGCTAGCAGCATAGAGAATAATATTTTCAGAATAAAAAAATAACTAATATTTAATTCTATTAATAAATACTCTAGACCAATAATAGGTATTAATAAAAAAAAGAATTGACATGTTTTTTTTAAAACATAATAGTATTTTTGATACACAGTAAGATAAATAGATTTAAGAAAATATATAATAGAAGTATATAAAAAAGCAGCGCTTACGAGTAAACAAGTAACTTTCACGCGCTTCATATAAAAAATAATTTTTTTTTGATTTGCGTTAAGACGATACTGAATAACATGCGACCCTATTTTTTTAAAAGCATGCGCTTGATACAAAATAGATAAATCGGTTTTGTTTATATTTAACATATATTGTAAAAGTATATTAATGATTGCACTCAAAACAGATAACACAAATATATTTATTATGTTCTTCTTAAAAAATTGATATACGTCATACATCACAATATAAATGCTACATAACATATTCCCTCCCCCTCGATAAAAAATAACATACATATTTATTTAAACAAATAAATTATTTTTATTTTTTAAACATAAGAATATTTATATTTATTCGTAGTATTTTTTTTAATCTGTCATAGGTTATTTTTTGTTTCGTTTTTAAATTCAATTACTAGCTTTTTCATTCTACTAAACATTTTTGATGTATCTAATAAACTTTTTTCTATGATTTGAACAATACAAGAACCACATATAATTCCATGTATACCATTTTTTAATATATTTTTGATTTGATGAGCACGATGTATTCCGAATCCTTGTATTATAGGAGGTGACTGGTATTGTTTTAACTTTCTAATAACTTTTTTAAGCCAAGTGTTATGGGGGAATATTTTTTGCTTACCTGTAATTCCTGGTCGTGAAACCAGATAGATGTATGATGGATTTAGCTGTATTATTTTTTGAAGAAACTGGTTGTCGGCATTAGGCGGACAAATGAATATGGAAGAAATATTATTTTTTTGCGCCATCTCCTGAAAAATGCTTGATTCCTCTAAAGGCAGGTCTGCAATTAAAACAGAGTCTACACCTGAAGATCGACATAAAGAATAAAAATCTGATAGCTTTTTATTAAAAACTACATTAGAGTAAGTTAATAGACCGATAGGAATATGAGGATATTTTTTTCTGATTATATTTATCATATTAAAACAATCTTTAACCGTAATATTATGCTTCAATGCGCGTGTATGTGCATTTTGTATGATGATGCCATCAGCTATAGGGTCTGAAAAAGGAATACCTAATTCTAATGCATCCGCGCCGTTATTAATTAATATATCAATAATTTGTAAAGAAATTTTTATATTAGGATCCCCTAAAACGACAAAAGGTATAAAACAATATTCTTTTTTCAGGTATAAGTTGTGAAATAATAATTTATATCTTGATTTCATTGTATGGCTCATTTTTTTTGTTGATTTTTTTGTTAACAGTAGTCAAATCTTTATCGCCCCGTCCCGATAAATTAATTATAATAGTTTGTTTTTTATTAGGATTAGCCTGCATCAGCTTTAACCCATAGGCAATAGCGTGTGATGACTCTAAAGCCGGAATAATACCCTCTAGCTTAGAAGTGTATAAAAATGCATTTACTGCTTCTTCGTCTGTAATTGTGACATATTGTACTCTTTTTGTATGATTTAACCAAGCATGCTCTGGGCCCACAGAAGGAAAATCTAGACCAGCTGAAATAGACCAAGATTGATTAATTTGTCCGTCATTATCTTGCATCAGATATGACTTCATTCCAAAAAAAATTCCTAATTTTCCGGAATGAATAGGCGCTCCATGTTGATTAGTATGTAATCCCAGTCCTGCTGGCTCTACTCCAATTAATTTCACAGATTTTTGTTTAATAAATGGAGAAAAAATCCCAATAGCGTTAGAACCACCACCTACACATGCAATTACAAAATCAGGTAAAGCATGATTTTCTAATAAAATTTGTTTTTTAGCTTCTTGTCCAATAATTTTCTGATACTCTTTTACAATAGTTGGATACGGATGCGGACCTGCTGCCGTACCGATCATATAATGAGATGTAGAATAATTATTTGACCAATCTCTTATCGCAGCATTACAAGCGTCTTTGAGGGTTTTTGAACCCGATGTTACGGGAATTATTTGTGCTCCCAGTAATTTCATACGTAATACATTAGAGGACTGACGTAGCATATCTTTTTCGCCCATGTAAATACGACATTTTAATTGTAGTAACGCGCAGACAATTGCAGATGCTACGCCGTGTTGTCCTGCGCCCGTTTCTGCTATGATATGTTTTTTTTTCATTCGTTGAGCTAATAATGCCTGCCCTAAAACCTGATTAGTTTTATGGGCCCCGCCATGTAACAAATCTTCTCTTTTTAAATAAATCTTGGTATTTGTTTGGCTAGTAATATTTGTACATAAAGTTAACGGTGTAGGCCTTCCTGCGAAGGAGTGCAATAAATTATTGAGCTTTTTTTTAAAACATTCATCATGTTTTGATTCTACAAAAGCTTTCTCTAGTTCATATAACGCCGGCATTAAAATTTGAGGAACATACATTCCGCCGAATTTTCCAAAATAAGGATTTAAGATAGTCATATTTTTCGTTTTATTTTAAAGTAAATGAAGTAATTTTTTATTTTTTTTATAAAATCGCAGTATTCGAAATATTGATTTAATTTTTTTTGGATCTTTTCGTCCAGGTGATAACTCTAAACCCGTGTTAAAATCTAGCCCCCGAAAACCTAAAGTAGACGCTAAAAAACTATTTTTTAAATTTAATCCTCCTGCTAGCATCATATCGGCGATTTTAAAGGTTTTAATTAACCGCCAATCAAACGTTTGTCCGGTACCTCCGGCCTGATTGTCTAATAAATAACGATTAATATTAGAGTTAGTTTTTATAACAGTATCTTTTTTCATAGAAATCGCTTTCCAGATTCGCACACTTTTAGGTAATATCCTTTTTAATTTTTTAATAAATATATCGTCTTCTGTGCCATGTAATTGTACGGCATATAAATTAAATTGATCAACTTTATTTAAAATATATTGATGTGATTCGTTTCGAAAAATACCAATATATTTTAATTTGGTATAAGTAACAATTTCTTTAGCTTCCTGATTATAAATATATCGTGGAGATTTTGGAATAAAATTTAATCCACCATACACGCAGCCATATTTTTCTGCATATTGTGCTTCAAGAGGATTTTTTAAACCGCAGATTTTGTTTTCGCCATAAATTATTGAACGAGTAGCAGACTCTAAATTTTTAGATTTCATTAAGTGACTGCCAATTAAAAAACCATCTACAACTTTACTCAAATCCCTAACATCTGTATAGCTTGTAATTCCAGACTCACAAATAATAATTCTATCTTTTGGAATTAACTGTGCTATTTTTTTTGTTTTATGAATATCTACTGATAAATCTTTTAAATTTCTGTTATTAATTCCTATAACTTCTGCATTTAATGCTAATGCGCGCTTTAACTCCTCTATATTATTTATTTCGGTTAAAACGCCTAAATGCATTTGTTTGGCAATATTGGATAATTTCATATATGTAGCGTCATCTAGAATAGATAGCATTAAAAGAATAGCATTAGCTTTGTGATAACGAGCATAATATATTTGATATGGATCGATAAAAAAATCCTTACATAATAAAGGTTTTTTAGTATTTTCTCGAGCTTGTAATAAATATTCAAAATTACCATGAAAAAACTTTTCTTCGGTAATGACGGAAATAATATCAGCATATTTGTCATAAACATTTATGATTTTAGAAATATTGAATTTTTTATTAATAATTCCATTTGACGGTGATGATTGTTTGCACTCCAAAATAAATGCCGGGTGATTTTTTTTTAAATGATCTTTAAATGATATTCTTGATTTTTCAATTTTTTTTTCAAACGAAAGCAGTGGTATATTTTTTTTTTGATATTGAATCCATTGATATGTACTGGTTAATATTTTAGACAGTATATTGTTTTTCATAAAATGACCTAATTAGATTATTGATATAATCGAGATAATTGAAGCACAAAGTCATAAATTTTACCCGTTTTAATAAACTCTAAAATATTTAATGTATTTTCTCGGAGATTCTCACTACCTAAGACTTTCATTAGTAATGAAACGTTAATAGCTATAGTGCGAACATAAGTTTTTTCTCCAGACCCTTGAAATAATTTTATAGTTTCAAGATAATTTTCTTCTGAAGTTTTATTTAAAATATATTTTTTAGGACATTTTTGTAATCCAAAATCCTCCGGAGATAATATATATTCAGTAACATTATTATTATTTAATTCTACTACATGCGTATTAGCGTGTAAGGTAGCTTCGTCCATTCCTCCGCTATGAACTATAATGGCTCTCTTGTACTTTAAAGTAGCTAATATTTTAGCGTATATTAACATTAATTCTATTTTATAAACTCCAATTAATGCATGCTTGGGTTGTATTGGATTTAAAAGAGGGCCCAGTATATTAAATATCGTTTTTGTTTTCAGCAAACTACGAACTTTAGAAACGTTCTTAAAATGATCCAAATAAAAGTTAGCTAACAAAAAACAAACGTTATATTTATCTAGAGAGTAAATTGCCTGCTTCACAGGAATCTCTAAATTAAAATTTAATTTTTTTAATAAATTTGCAGAACCTAGATTATGAAATGATCCTACGTTACACATTTTTGCTATTTTAATCCCATAACACGCTGCTACAATCGCGCTAACTGTAGAAATATTAAAACTATTTTTTTGATCACCTCCAGTACCAACAATGTCTACAACACAATAGCTCGGCTTAGGAAAATTCTTGATATGTTGAATAACTAATTTTCTAGCTCCTAATATTTCTTCATATGTTTCTGATCTGGCCGATAAAATTGCTAATACAGCAGCGATTTGTATGTCGTTTAATTTTTTATAAAAAATATTATGAAACAAAGTATAACTTTCAATTTCGCTTAAATATTCTCCACTATAAATTTTTTTTAAAATTTTTTTCATATCTTCTTCTACAAAAATTGTTATTTGATAATGAAATTTAATTTAATACTAATTGAACTATTTAGTTTTTTAAAATGAGTAGTAATGTATTTGAGGTATTAAAAATATGAGAGATAACTGAATATGGATTTTTATTAAATGATCCGAATATTTATTATAAATATTTTTACTATCTGGATAGAATTGATTTAATTTATATAATTTTATAAATGAACCTAATTATTAACTAGAGGTATTAAAATAAGGTCATTAGAAAATCATTTATTATCTTTTAAAAAAAATATTGTATACGAGCTCCTACTTTTGAACAAATGGATTATATTTCTCACACAAATGATAATTATCATTTCAAAAACTTAGATTACTGCAGCATTCATGATTAATTATATTTAAAATGATTAAATGAATTTCATAATATGTTTGTATTACGGTTGATAATGAATAATTTTTTCTTAATTAATAATTTTTGTTTTTTTATTTTCTTCCGTATATGAATCATCTTTAATAAAAAAAATATTAATATTATTTTGATTTTTATAATATATTTTAACATGTCTATTACTATATTACCATGATGCTTAATAATTAAAAAAAAATAGCTAAATGTCTTTCAAGAAAAGAACGTGAGTTTAGAGTATTTTTTATTATCAATAATACAAGAAAAAAAATATTTTTCAACATTAATTGACATCAGGAGTTTATTTGTAGATCAAATACTTTTTATTCTTATACCGATATATATTTTACATGTTAGAATCTGAACTCCTTAAAATATTATATTTTTATTTTTTCTAGAGCTCTAGATATTAACCAAATTTAAAAATTTCTAATATATTTAGCTTAGTATCTTTGCTTTAAGTCATTTTATTAAATGTTTATAATAGCATTCATTGGTTTGAATATGTGTATTGTTTTTCTGATATTGTGTGATTTGTTTGTCCTATACGCTGCGCAAATGCCAGCTAGTTATTTTTTCTGTTGTAGACTAATTTTATAGTGAAATATTATTAAGTAAGACTTGTAAAAACGGTATTCTTTTTTACTTTTATAAACACGTAATTTTTAGGGTTAAAAAAAATATTTATATAGTCGAAAATATTTAACAAGCAATACTTTAAACCCTGTAATTAAAAGTTTATTGATAAAATATATAACTGTTAATATAAATTTGATTACAAGTATTATTATAATTACAGCAGTTTTTAATTAGAAAATTATTTCTTTATAATCAAGATGTGTATTGTGTATACAAAAACATTGGGGGGATCATGCTATGAAAGAAAAAATTCAAAAAATTTTATCTAATTGCGGACTGGAATCACGCCGCAATATTGAAAAAAAAATAAACCTAGGGTTGTTAAAAGTAAACGGAAAACTTGTATTTTTAGGAGAACGTTTTAGAAAAAAGGATATAAAATATATTATTTTCAATAAAAAAAAATTTTTTTTAAAAAATGATTGCATAAAAATTATTATGTATAACAAACCGATAGGAGAAATATGCACTACAAAAGATGCTTTTGGCAGAACAACTGTATTCAAGAATTTGCCTAAATTACTAAATTCTAAATGGATCAGCGTTGGTCGTTTAGATATCAATACATCAGGTTTATTGCTATTTACTAATTTTGGTGAATTAGCGTATCGCTTAATGCATCCTAGTTATATGATCAAGCGAGAATATTTAGTCCAAGTTTCCGGAAAAGTATTAAAAAAAAAAATTTTTATGCTTTTGTCGGGGATAAAAATAAATAATTCTATTTCTAAATTTTACGAAGTGACTATGATTCAGAATCAAAAAAAAAACAAATGGTATAAGGTATCTTTATTTCAAGGAAAAAATAAAGAAGTTCGATTACTATGGAATGCTGTAAACATTACAGTGCACAGATTAATTCGCATTAGTTACGGACCAATACAGTTACCTAAAAATTTAAAGTTAGGAACTTTCGTAAAATTAAGCACTTTAGAGAAAAAAAATTTAATTAAATTAGTGAACTTATAAAAACTTATAATTACTAAACATATAATGTAAAAAAATAAAAAAATAATTTTTTTACTAACTGATAATATACTTTAGCCCTTAAACTCAAAAAAACGATTCTCTCCATTGTTATTAAAACAAACTATATCAGTACAATGATATAAATATTTTTTCTGTATAACTGGTAAATAAATAAAAATGACTTCCGGAAATATATTCTATAAATATTGATCATCAGTTTTTATTAACACATCCATGGTTTTCATATATATCATGTATTTTGCGTGTTTTTTTTAAAAAAAATTTTAGAATACCCGGGTGTCCGATTAAAATTAACTTACTTTTAATATAATTGTGTCCTCCAAGAAAATCGGTTATTAAACCACCTGACTCCCTAATTTGTAATTCTCCAAAAATAATATGTAATTCTCTTTCATTAAATCCTAAGTAGATATTAATTTTTCCAGAGGATAAATAAGCTAAATCTAAAAGAGAGCACCCAGTTTGTCTGAAAGATACTTTTTCTTGTAAAAAATACTGAAGTAATGATACATATAAGTATGTATTTTTTTTATTTTTATTTTTAAAATATATAGCTATAATTTTATTATGAGAAAAACTATTATTTTCGCAGCATCGAGTTCTAACGCCATTTAATTGAGCACCTTGGCCTCGAATAGCAGTAAATAAATCATTTTTAATTGGATCATAAATTACTGATATATATGCTTGGTTTTTTTCCTTAATGAGGAGAGATAAACAAAAATGAGGAATTTTTTTAATAAAATTAACTGCTCCGCTTAAGGGATTAATGAACCATTGGCGATGACTAAGTGTATTTTTTTTTTTAGAAAAGATATTAATAACTGCGTGATGAGGATAAGATCTATGTATAATGGTATCGATTGTGAGAAAAATTTTTTTTCGAATGGCCTTTATATAATTCAAAATATTTTTTTTTTCTGAGTTATGAGTAATATCTTTTAAATCATAATCTTGAGCAAGAACTTTTCCGCCGGTTCGAATAGCCCTAATAGCGATATTTAATATTGGATTCATGTATTTTTTTCTTCTCTTATGTTTAGACATTAAGGCATTAAATATTTTTATAGATAAACATATTTGTAAAAAACATATTTTTCCATAAAAAGAACTAAATATTATATACTTATTTTTAATTAAGTTAAAAACTTTATTTTTTATTCTAATGCTCAAATAATATTTTATTATACATTCTGGAAGATGATTATGTTGAACAAAGTCCTCGTTAAAGACTTAGGCAAAAAAGACAACTTACTAAACTTTAATTTAAAGAAAATGATAGATTTTATGATAAAATTAGGAGAAAAAAAATTTAGAGCTGTACAAATGATGGAGTGGATATATAAAAAATATAAAAAAAAATTTAATAAAATGAGCAATTTAAGTCGCCCCCTGCAAACGCAGTTAGAACAAATAGCTATTATTCAGCTCCCTAAATGTGTTACAAAAAAAAAATCGCAAGATGGCACAATCAAATGGATTTTTCTACTAAATACAGATTGTATTGAAACAATATATATTCCAGAAGGAAATCGAGCGACTTTATGTATTTCATCACAAGCTGGATGTATGTTAAAATGTAGTTTTTGCGCAACAGGGCATTTAGGATATAAACGAAATTTATTAGTATCTGAAATAATTGGCCAAATATGGTATGCCACTGATAAAATACGAAAATATAAATTAAAAAATTCATCTTTACCTTTAGTTACAAATATTGTTATGATGGGGATGGGGGAACCATTATTAAATTTAAAAAACATTATTACTTCTTTAGATATTATTTTAAGTAAAAACGCTTTTAATTTTTCTAAAAACAAAGTTACGCTATCTACTTCGGGAATTGTTCCTGCAATAAATAAAATAGCTGGAAAAATTGATATTTCATTAGCTATTTCTTTACATGCATCAAATGATAATATCCGAAACACACTGATGCCGATCAATAAAATTTATAACATTAAACAATTGTTATTATCTGTAAAAAACTATCTCAATTATTCTACCGCTAATCGCGGAATAGTTACCATAGAATATATAATGTTATCAGACATTAATGATCATTTGCTTCATGCTAAAGAATTAGCATATTTGTTAAAAACAATACCATGTAAAATTAATTTAATTCCTTGGAATGTTATTCAAAATACTCATTACAAATGCAGCACTCATGAAAAAATTATTAGTTTTTCTAATTTTTTAAGAAGTCAAAATTATACTGTTACTATCAGAAAAAACCGAGGAGCGGATATTAATGCTGCTTGCGGTCAATTAATTGGACAAAAACACTAGGTATACAAAAATAAATTACTTTTTAAACAATATTTTATATATGAAGCAATAAATACATATAAGTTGTATACACATTTTATGTACTTGAGATATAAAAATTATATAATAAAAAATCCTATATGGAAATTAATATCATATGAATATACCATATCGATCAATTAGAGGTATGCATGATCTCCTCCCCGTTGATACTTGTATTTTGAGTCAAATAGAAGAAAAGATAAAAAATACCTTAAACAATTATGCATATTTTGAAATTCGTTTTCCTATTGTAGAAGAAACTGGATTATTTGAAAAAGCTATTGGAAACAATACAGATATCATTCATAAGGAAATGTATAATTTTTACGATAAAAAAAAAAAAAAGATTTCTTTAAGACCCGAGGGAACTGTGAGCTGTATACGCGCATGTATACAAAATAATATATTTTATAATTCTCCTGTACAAAAATTTTGGTATCACGGACCTATGTTTCGTTATGAGAGACCCCAAAAAGGTCGTTTTCGGCAATTTCATCAATTAGGAGTAGAGTGTTTTGGTTTAAAAAGCACTATTATTGATTATGAAATTATTCTGTTAACATTAAAAATTTGGGAGCAGTTAAAAATATTACCCTACTTAAAATTAGAAATAAATTCTATAGGGAGCATTCAAGATAGAAAAAATTTTTCATTAGACTTACAAATATTTTTTAAAAAACATATATCTCAATTAAGCTCGCATGAAAAATATTTATTATCTAATAACCCTATTAGAATTTTAGATAGCAAGAATAGCAATATCATTCAACTATTAAAATCGGCTCCAATATTAAATAGTTATCTTAGTTTGTCGGCCAATATACGATTTAATAAATTATGCCGTTTATTAAATCAAGCTAACATTAATTATGTTGTAAACAAGCAGCTAGTAAGAGGGTTAGATTATTATAATGATACTGTTTTTGAATGGACTTCTGATATATTAGGAGCTCAGAAAGCTCTTTGCGCCGGAGGACGTTATGATAGTTTAATAAAATATTTAGGAGGAAAAAATAATCCAGCTATTGGATTTGCAATTGGGATGGATCGATTATATATCTTAAAAAAAACGGTATATCAACTTGATCATCGCGCTTTATTCATAGATATTAATATTCTATTTTTGGAATCAGTATATGCAGTGTTAGCAATAAATATATCTGAAAAATTACGCTTACTGTGGCCTCATCTTAAGATCAATACTTACTTAAAAACTATAAAAAAAAATAATTACACCAAATTTTCAAAACAAGTAAAATCAAAATTTTTATTGATTTTATCTTCTGATACGCTAAATTTAAATAAAATTATTGTACAGGATCTAATTAGTCAAAAAAAAACAATTATTTCGTTTAATCGAATTTTTCAAAACCCATGTATGTTTAAAAACCAATAATATTAACTTGCTATAAATAAGTATAAAGAAAAAAATTGGCCATTACGCAGTTAATATTTGTTAATTATTTTCATCACCTATTACGCCTAGATACTAAAAAAAGTAGAATATACACATGCTAAATAAAAAATTGATACAACAGGATATAGACATTTGGAATTTAGTTGAAAAAGAAAAAACCAGACAAGAATCATGTATTAGTTTAATTGCTTCGGAGAACTATGCCAGCTCTTCTGTGCTAGAAGCTCAAGGCTCTTGTTTAACAAATAAATATGCAGAAGGATACCCGGGTAATCGATTTTATAATGGATGTAAGGTTATTGATGAAATAGAAAACATTGCTATACAGAGGGCAAAAAAATTATTTAATGTTGATTACGTCAATGTTCAGCCTCATTCAGGATCACAAGCTAATTTTGCAGTTTTCCAAGCTCTCTTAAGGCCTGGTGATGTCATTTTAGGCATGCATTTAAATCATGGGGGACATTTAACACATGGTTCTCCGGTTAATTTCTCTGGAAAAATATATCAAGCATATGCATACGGCGTTAATAAGTCCGGTGAAATAGATTATGAAAATTTAAAAAATTTATCATTATTATATCGTCCCCGAATGATTATTGGTGGTTTTTCATCATATTCAGGCATATGTGATTGGAAGTATATGCGAAAAATTGCAGATCAAGTAAATGCATATTTTTTTGTAGATATTTCGCATATAGTAGGTTTAATTATAGCGGGTTTGTATCCTAATCCTCTAGACTATGCGCACGTTGTGAGCACAACTACTCATAAAACTTTTGGCGGGCCTCGAGGAGGATTAATAATTTCGAGAAATAAAAATCAAGAATTATATAAAAAAATAAATTCTGCGGTATTTCCTGGTAGTCAAGGAGGTCCCTTAATGCACGTTATTGCCGCTAAAGCTATTGTATTTAAGGAAGCAATGCATCCTGATTTTCTTAAATTACAAAAAAAAGTTTTATTATATGCCCAAATAATGGTTAAAATATTCTTAAAACGAAATTTTTCAGTTGTTTCTAGAAAAACAAATAACCACCTATTATTAATTGACTTATCGGAAAAAAATATTACCGGCAAAGAAGCTAGTGATATTTTAGCTAAATCTAGAATTATTGTAAACAAAAATGCGATACCCAATGATACCAGAAAACCATTTATTACCTCAGGAATTCGTATTGGCACACCTGCAATCGCTAGACGGAATATAGATGTCAAGGACGTTAAACAGATTACCTATTGGATATGTGATATTTTAAATGATCCTCATAACTCTCAACAAAGCAAGTTTATTAAAACCAAAATAAAAGAAATATGCAAAAATTATCCCATATATAATGAATTAACTTAATGAAATAATAAAGCTATTGCGCAGCATACAAGTATTCTAATTCATCGTAAATATATTATTTTATTTTATATGATAGAATCGGACAGTGATAAGCTCGAATAGTTCTAATCTACAAGTTATTGTTAAAAATATTTTATGTTACATGAGTAATGTAACATAATTTATAAGTGATCATATTTTTTAATATATTATGAACTGGAAAAAACGGAAAATTAAGCAATATAAGAAATTATATATTTTTTCAATACATGATTCGAATAGATTCATAAAAAAAACAAAAACGTATATTAAAAATTATGATTTATGATAATATCTATTATTCTAAGAAATCTCAATATATAAAATATAAACTGTATTAAAAGGTTTATTCTATTAATACCCATAATGGATTTTTTCCTACTGACTGACTAAGTTTAGGGACCAAATAACCGTATTGTACGTTAATGTGGTATACGGTCATACTATTGGATTTTTCTCCTATAACTATCAAAACTTTTCCATCACGGCTAATATTAAATGATCTCGGTTGTAATTCAGTTTTATAAGTGTGCTTATAAGATAAGAAGCCCTTTTTTTGATGAACTGTAAAAAAAGAAATAATGCTATTTGCGCGGTCACATGCATATAAGTAAACCCCATTAGGATGAATGTGAATTTCTGATGCCCAAGGAGCGTGTAAATATGGTTTAAGAACTAAATGAGTAGACTGGATTAAAATTAAAGAAGCATTAGCATCATAAATACGCCAAACATCAATCGTTCCCTTAAATTCATTAATAGAATACAAGTAACTACTCTTAGAATGAAAAGCAAAATGTCTTGGGCCACTATTTTTTTTTGTAATAGTAACATTATTTAAAGCAAAAGTTTTTTTATTAAATTTATCTAGAATAATTTTATAAATATAGATTCTATCTTCTTGTAAAGAGGATACAAAAATTAAGTTATGTTTATGATGCATGACAATCGAATGACAACCTTTTATCTTTTTAAATACATGAGTAATTTTTTGAATTATTCCACCTGTATTTAATTTACATAATAGAAATCCGTTTCCGTGATACGAAGCGCAAAATAATATTTTGTTATCTGTACTGAACGAAATATAATTTGGCGTATTAAATATAGCAATCTCATGTATTTTCGTACACTGAAAATTATCATATATTTTATATGTAACAATTTGATTTTTTAATCTTTCTCCAACGTATAATAAATTATTATTTTTATTATATTTTAAAGGTTGAGGAGTGCCTGTTGTTAAAATACTATTCTTTTTGAGCAATTTAAACGTTTTGTCTAAGGTCCATAGCTCGATACTTTGGTCACCAGAACAAGCAATAAAAATTTTTTTTTTCATATGTTTGCCTAGATTATATATTTATTATTATAAGTCTATAAAATTATTTGTTATAATTTATAAGAAAATTGTGGAAAAAAATCATAAAATAAAAAATATAGTTTTCTTCTTAACGAGAATCTCTAAGTCTGTTTTCTATGATAGATCGCAAAAAACATTTAATCCATTTTAATAGCAAGATATCATTAATAAAGCATTTATAGATATATAATTTATATTTATATATTTTCCATTTATTAGGTTGTTTTACGATTTTTTTATATAACCAAATAGTATTTAAAAGGTTTTTCTTAGAAAAAACTATACATATTCTTTTAACACAAAACTGAATTTTTTTAATACCAATTTTTTTTGCTAGTAATTTTATCCGCATTAATGAAAATAAATTTTCTGCACTATCAGGAAAAACACCAAATGCATTATATATTTTTCTTTTAATTTTAATTAATTGATCCTTGTTTTTAACACATGATATTTTTTTGTATAATATCAACCGTATATCAACATCGTAGATATACGTTTCCGGTAATATAGCTGACACATTTAATTGAAGATCTACATCTTTATCGACTTGAAATAGCTCATCATCTCTGATTTGACCTTTATTAGCTGTAATATTTTTCATCGCTGCATCTAAAAATTTTTTATATAATTCCAGACCAATAGTGTCGATGTGCCCGCTTTGATTTTTTCCCAATAACTCGCCCACCCCTCTAATTTCTGAGTCATGTGTAGATAACATGAAACCAGATCCTAAATTTGTAAATGATTTAACTATATTTAATCTTTTTTGGGCAGTATGATGTATTTTTTTTGTCTCTGATATTAAAAAAAAGGCATATGCTTGCCGTTCAGATCGACCAATTCGACCACGTAATTGATGAAGTTGCGATAATCCAAATTTATCAGCGTTTTCTATAATCATTGTATTAACATTACTAATATGAATCCCTGTATCTATAATAGTTGTACATATTAATACATCGAATTGTTTATTAAAAAAATCATGCATAATTTTACGTAAATCTTTACTATGCATTTTTCCATGACTAATTTGAATACGAGCTTCTGGAATTAAATGACATAAATATTTTTTTTTTTCCTCTATATTATGTACAATATTATATACATAATAAACTTGCCCCCCTCGTCTTAATTCTTTTAAAATTATTGCTCTAATAACCTCAGAGTCAAATTTTTTAATAAAAGTTTTAATTTCTAAGCGTTTATTGGGGGGGGTAGAGATTACAGAAATATCCTTCATTCCTAAATAAGACATATTAAGTGTTCTAGGAATAGGTGTAGCTGTTAATGTTAGTACATCAATATTTGTATATAATTCTTTTATTTGTTCTTTGTGATATACTCCAAAACGATGCTCCTCATCAATGATTAAGAGCCCTAAATCGCTCCAAACTAAGTTTTTTGATAAAATTTTATGGGTTCCAATTAAGATATTAATAAGATTATTTTTAATTTTTTTTCTAATAATTAGCTCGCTTTTTATTGTTGTGAAGCGTGAATATACATCAATAACATAGGTGTATTTAGAAAATCTGTTGGTAAAAGTATCAAAATGCTGTTGAGCTAATAATGTCGTTGGAACCAGGATAGCAACTTGTTTTTTATTATCTAAAGCAATAAATGCTGCTCGCATAGCTACTTCTGTTTTTCCAAACCCTACATCTCCACATAACAGGCGATCCATAGGAATCGGTTTACTCATATCTTCAATAATTTCTTTAATAGATTTTTTTTGATCTTGAGTAATAGAGTATAAACATTGATTACAAAAATATTTATAATTTAAAAAATTTTTTTTAAAAGAAAAACCCGGTCTAATAGACCGATTAGATTTGATGTCAATAAGCCGAGCTGCTATATCATAAATTTTTTTTTTAATTTGGTTGCATTCATTTAGCCATTTTTTGTGCCCCAAAATATCCAAAGAAATATTTGAATTTATGGCATTGGTATATGTACTAATTAGTTCAAGAGATGTAATCGGGACATATAATTTTGCTTTTTTAGCATATAATATTACAAAATATTCTGCAACTATACCGTTGTTATTTAACGTACACAAACCAATATATTTACCAATTCCGTATTTGATATGAACAACTAGCTGATTTTTTTTAAAATATTTTTTTTTTTTAAACATTAACGTAGAAAAATTACTTTGATTTGTATTTATGTCTATTTTTTTTTTCATTGAAATGATAGTTTCCAATACAAGATAAATAACAATATTAATATAATCATGGCTATGGTATAATACGCCTATTTATTTATATATAAAATGATATTTTTATTAATTGGTAATAATTATTAATATTTTTTAATAAAATATATGCAACTCTAAGAGAATAAAATAATTTAATTAAAATAAAAAATAATTATTTGTAATAATAGAAAATTACTTAATAAAATGATTGTTTGTATACTAATATAGAGTTATTTTATACTTATGCCTGATTATATTGGTTTATAATTAATGTTTCAAGATTTATAAGAAAAATATTGCTTGTATGTAAATTGATTATTGGAAAGTATGTTTTAAACCATGTCTATGAGCCTTGTATACATTTAAAATATTTAAAAAAAGATAACTATTTTTTTATAAAACATATAAAAATTCTCGATAGTCGTATTTTACTGTAACTACTACATGTAGATTACAATGATTAAAAATATTTTTATATTTATAGAATACTACAAAAATTGTAGTACATTAATAATAAGTCCTTGTATATATTTTACATATACAGCCTTTTAATAAAAAATATATATATCTAATCTTCTGGTTAACTTAAATCATATGAAAATAAAAATTGCTATCAATGGGTTTGGTCGTATCGGAAGAATGGTCTTTCGAATAGCTCAAACCAGATCGGATATAGAAGTAGTTGCCATTAATGACTTATCAGACGCGAAGTATTTAGCTTACATGTTAAAATATGATTCTACGCATGGAGTTTTTTCAGGATCGATTCAAAAAAAAGATAATTTTTTAATTGTAAATAATAAAAAAATATATGTTTTTTCAGAAAAAAAACCAGAAAAAATAGACTGGAAATCAATTAATGTTGATGTCGTTATTGAAGCTACTGGAGTCTTTTTAACCACTGAATCTGCCTATAAACATATAACTGCTGGGGCAAAAAAAGTTGTATTAACAGGACCATCTAAAGATGATACACCAATGTTTGTTAGGGGGGTTAATTTTAGCCAATACAGTGGTCAAAAGATTGTCTCAAATGCATCCTGCACTACTAACTGTTTAGCTCCATTAGCAAAAATATTAAATGATGAATTTGAAATTATTGAAGGGTTGATGACTACAGTGCATGCTACAACTGCTACTCAAAAAACTGTAGACGGAGTTTCTTTAAAGGATTGGAGAGGGGGTAGAGGAGCTTTACAAAATATAATACCTGCATCTACAGGAGCTGCTCAAGCAGTAGGAAAAATTTTACCTGAATTGAATAATAAGATTACCGGAATAGCTTTTAGAGTACCCGTTCCAAATGTTTCTGTAGTAGATTTTACGGTTCGAATAAAGCAAGATGTTACTTATTCCGATGTATGCAAAACTATTAAATTAGCTGCTAAAACATACATGAAAGATATTATTGGATATACTAACGAAGAAGTAGTATCCAGCGACTTTAACGGATCTCACCTAACATCTATTTTTGATAAAAAAGCAGGTTTGTCTTTAAATAAAAATTTCATGAAATTAGTATTATGGTATGATAATGAAGTCGGGTATTCAAATAAAGTATTAGATTTAGCAAAATGGATTACATCTTAATTGATAAATAAGATATGCAATATAAGACGTAATATAAAAGTTATACTGACAGTATTCAAGATGATTTATTTTGATGCTGTCAAAATATGTATAGATTATTAGCACACAAAACTATCAAATTAATTTTTTATGCTTCCGTTAACCCGCAGTAAAAATATAAATTTTTATTTATAACCAATATTATATTTCTAAAAATATACATCATTTTTAATAGTAATAAAAATTATAAAATTAATTATTTAAAAGATTGATTTCTGAAAAAACTAACTTTAACCATGAAACAATACGTTTTTTTGTTAATTGTGCTTGATTGTCTTCATCAATTGGTAATCCATGAAAATGAGTCTTATTTTTTTGAGCTTTAGAACTTTCAAATTTATAGTTTTTGATAGGCCATTTACCCACGCATCGAGCATTTCTTTTCTTTAGAAAACCGTACATAATGCCAATAGCATCACAAAAATATTCTGAATATTCTTCTTGATCTCCGCATCCGAACAGAGCAATAATTTTTTTATCAAAATTGATTTTTTCTAAAATTGGCAATGCATCTTCCCAATCACATTGTAACTCTCCATAATACCAAGTTGGTATTCCGAAAAATACAATATTAAACTTTTCTATCATTTGTAAAGAAGAATGGGATATATCAAATAGTTTTGATTTTTTTTGACCAATTTGTTGGTGTATAATGTGCGACACTTTCTCAGTATTTCCCGTGTCACTTCCGTAAAAAATACCTATTTCTTTCATCGCGGTAATCTCTCGAGAATAAATATTTAATTATTTAAACCATTATTTTTGTATATAAAAATATAATTTAATAGTTGGTGCACCAATTATTTTTACTATAAAAAATTTTTATGCTAATAACAATTTTTATTTTAACAATTATATTATATATGTCACGGATAACAAGAAAAACGAATAAAAAAAAATATTTTGTTTATAATTATTTTATATTATATAATAATAATTCTTGAATAAAAAATTTTTTGTTATCCCTTTATACAAAATATATACAAAATATTTTTACGAAATAAAAATTAATATTTTAATATTTTTATTTATGCTAAATTACTAAAAACAATTTTTATCATTAAGATATATAATATAATAAAATTATGAATATCAATTTAATGTGGTTTCGAAGAGATTTACGAATTCACGATAATAAAGCTTTATATTATGCTTGCCAAGACACCCATGCCCGTGTTATTGCTATATTCGTATATACACCCGGTCAATGGTTATTACATAATCAATCACCAAAACAAACGCTATATATATATAAAAATTTAATTTTTTTAAAAAAAAAACTCTTGAAATTAAAAATTCCACTTTTTTTTTTAAAATCGACTGATTTTTTAGATTCAGTAAAAAAAATATTAAATTTTTGTTGCATACATAAAGTTAAAAATCTTTATTATAATTATGAATACGGGTGCAATGAAAAAACACGAGATAACTCTGTTCAACGCCTATGTATAAAGAATAATATTGTTGTTCATGGGTTTTATGATAATGTTCTAATTTCTCCAGAGAAGATTAAAAATCATCTTAACCAAGCCTATAAGAGATATCAATGTTTTAAAAAAAAAATTATCAACACAGTTAATTTGCATAGAATTATTTGCTACCCCAAGCCCAAGCCTAGGATATTTTTTTTTCAAAATCTTAAAACAGAGATTCCGATATTTACATGCCCTCAAGAGAAATTTAATGAATCTATTTTTCTAGTAGGAGAAGATAATGTTTTTTTACAACTCGAAAAGTTCTGTAATAAATATTATAAGCAACATTTATATAAATCAAAATCACGAAACTATCAAATAAATAGTTTTTTATCATCAGCTTTAAATATTGGAGTTATATCAGTTCGAAAATGTGTATTAATGTTTTTAAAAAAAAATATTTTTATAAAAACGCTAGAGGATATTAATGCTAATGCATGGATTAATGAAATACTATGGAGAGAATTTTTTTATCACCTAATGTATTCATATCCAGAATTAAGCCAATACAAAACGCTTTCATTAATCGACAAAAGAATTCCATGGAAAAAAAATAAATTTTTATTTACATTATGGAAAAACGGAAATACCGGATATCCTATAATTGACGCTGCTATGCGACAATTAAACGAATTAGGATGGATTAGTAATCGATTAAGAATGATTTCTGGAAGTTTTTTAGCAAAAATTTTTTTTTTAAATTGGCGCTTAGGTGAAAGATATTTTATGTCTAGATTAGTAGATGGTAATTTAGCTATAAATAACGGTTGCTGGCAATGGGTTGCCTCTGTCGGAACTGAAAAAATGCCTTATTTTCGCAAATTTAATTTTCTTACCCAATCTAAAAAAATAGACCCTTTAGGGGTTCTTATAAGAAAAATGATTCCTGAATTAAGATATACGCCTAATAAACATGTTCATTTTCCTTATCTGCAAAAATGTCATAATAGATTCGCGGTTAATTTTCTACACCACATTGATCAATTTTACAATAAAACTATAAAAATATTTTCACAAATATATAGTGATATCAAACATGAGTAATATTAAAAATGAATAACTTTTTTCTTGAAAAATTAATTAATAAAAAATTACGAGCACCTAAATACATAGACGATTATATGCCTAATGGGTTACAAGTAGAAGGTAAATCAGAAATTAAAAATATTATTACAGGAGTAACAGCCTCTCAAAAATTATTAGATATAGCTATCAATACACATGCGGATGCAGTTATTGTTCATCACGGTTATTTTTGGAAAAATCAAGGAAGAAAAATTCTTGGTATGAATAAATCTCGATTACAAAAATTATTAACCCACAATATTAATTTATATGCCTGGCATTTACCGTTAGATACACATCCCGAATTAGGCAATAATGCCCAATTAGGTAAATTACTAAACATTTCTACCCAAGGTATTATATCTCCCTACATTTTTATGGGTTATTTTAAAAAAAAACATACCAAAAAATCATTATCTCAACTCATTAAAGAAAAATTAAACCGAGATCCATTTCATTATGGGCAAACAGGGACCAAATATATCCGCAATATAGCCTGGTGTACTGGGAAGGGACAAAAATTGTTTCCCCGAGTAGTGAACTTAAACCTTGATGCATACTTAACTGGAGAAGTGTCAGAAGACACGGTACATATAGCAGAAGAAAATAATATGCATTTTTTTTCATTAGGACATCATGCTACAGAAAAGTTTGGAATTCAAGCGCTGGGAAAGTGGCTCTTTCGAAAAGATAAAAATTTAAAAATAAAGTTTATTGATATTGAAAATCCTATTTAAAAATATACTCTCGCCATCTTTATTGCTAGCCTATAGAAAACTATTTAAATATATAATATAAATATGAAAAAAAACAAGAAAACAAATCCATTTTTTCGTAACGGATGGTTATACGCAAACAATCAATTATTTTTAGAAGATACTTATAAAAATTTTTTATCTAATTCTCAAGAACTAGATATTTCCTGGAAAAATGCATTTTATACATTATCTGATGATTATAAAAAAGATCATACAAACCAAAAAATTGGTTTAACCGATCGAAAAAAGAAAAATATTGAAAATGAAAACTTCTTATGTAATACAAAAAATACACCGTTTAATAATTATTGTGATCTTTTTAGAGAAAGATTTTTAAATTTTATAAACTCCTATCGTATATTTGGTCATTATGTAGCGCATTTAAACCCTTTAGTTAGCTGCAAAAAAGCGCTAAAAATTCCTGAATTATCTAAAACATTTCACCAAATCAAAAAAGAAGAATTAAATTCTTTAATACATTTTAATTTTTTACTTTTTAAAAAAAATATTTCTTCTTTTAAAGAAATATATTTATTTTTTAAAAAAAAATATTGTAAATATATTGGTTTTGAGTATATGCATTTAAATAAGCTCGATGAAAAACAATGGTTGCAAACGTATATAGAAACGCATAATGTTAAAAATACGTTATCAAATGCAGAAAAAGAAGATTTATTGAAAAATTTAATCAAATCTACAACATTTGAAAAATTTATTCACACTAAATTTCCTGGTAATAAACGTTTTTCGTTAGAAGGATGCGATGTTTTAATTCCTGCTTTAAAAGCTATTATAGCTTTTTGTATACATCGTAAAACTAAAAAAATATTTTTAGGAATGGCTCACCGAGGACGCTTAAATGTTATGTTTAATGTATTGCAGTGTAATGTGTTAAAAATGTTTCAAAATAATTGGCAGGAAATTAAACAACATAATGGCACTGGAGACGTTAAATATCACCTAGGTATAAAAAAAAAAATTACTCTTGGAGAAAAAAAAATTGAAATTCATTTACTAAACAATCCCTCTCATTTAGAAATTGTTACTCCTGTAGTAGCCGGGTGTTGTAAATTTTATTTAGAAAATCAAGTTTGTACGCATTATCCGTTACCTATTATTATACACGGAGATGCTGCTTTTACTGGACAAGGGGTTATACAAGAAACATTAAATATGTCTCAAACCCCTGGATACGGTGTTGGAGGCAGTGTACACATTATTATAAATAATCAAATTTCTTTTACTACATCAAAAAAAAAATATTTAAGAAGTAGTAAATATTGCACTGATATAGCTAAAATGATTGACTCTCCAATATTTCATGTAAATGCCGATCAACCAGAATCAGTTATCTTTTCCGTAAAATTAGCCTTAAAATTTCGATATTTATTTAAAAAAGATGTGTTTATTGACTTGGTGTGTTATCGCCGATTAGGTCACAACGAAGTTGACGATCCGTCAATTACGCAACCTTTTATGTATGCTTTAATTAAAAAACACAAACGCATATGCCGCTTATATTCTAAAAAACTATTGCATCAAAATAATTATTCATATGAAGACTTGTATCAAGCATACAATCGCCGACTAATTTTACAATTAAAGTTATCAAATATTCGGATCAAAAAAAAGCTATCGGAAGATTACCAATCCAAAGCAACTAAACTCGTTCCGTTTAAAAATATTTCTTATCAAATGTTAAAAAAAATAGCTCGCAAATTATTTGAACTGCCAAAAAACTTAATAATACATAGACAAGTAAAAAAAATTTTTTATAATCGCATGCAAATGGCCAATAATAAGTCTCTATTAGATTGGGGCGCAATAGAAAATTTGGCATATTCTACTTTAATGTATTATGGCATTACGTGCCGATTAACGGGAGAAGATGTACGTCGGGGCACATTTTCTCATAGACATACAACCGTTATCTGTCAAAAAAAAAATATTACTTATATTCCATTGAAACATTTATCTCGCTTAACTGGTTCATTCTATATATGGGATTCAGTTTTGTCAGAAGAATCTGTTTTAGCATTTGAGTACGGTTATTCAATAGCATCAAAAGCTATATTAAATATCTGGGAAGCTCAGTTTGGAGATTTTTCAAATGGAGCTCAAGTAGTTATTGATCAATTTATAGCATCCGGGGCTCAAAAATGGGGCTGCGCTTCTTCGTTAACAATGTTATTGCCTCATGGTTATGAAGGGCAGGGACCGGAACACTCGTCGGGAAGGCTAGAAAGATACCTTCAATTATGTGCGCAAAAAAATATTAGAATCTGTGTGCCAACAACAGTTTCTCAAATGTATTATATTTTAATAAATCAAGGTAGAAGTTTGCTGAAGCGACCGCTAATTCTTTTTACCCCTAAGTCTCTTCTCAGAAACCCATTAACTTTTATTTCTATCAAAGATTTGTTTTTTGAAAAATTTCATAAAATATTGCTTACTAATCCTATCAACCAGACCCACAAAATTAACCGTATTATCTTTTGTTCGGGGAAAATTTATTATGAATTACTAGATTTTTGGAATAAAAATAAGATATTTGATGTTAATATCTTGCGAATTGAACAATTATATCCTTTCCCGCACAAAAAAATAAATAATATATTGAAAAAATACGCGAATATAAAATATTTTATATGGTGTCAAGAAGAACCTAAAAATCAAGGCGGATGGTCATATATTTATTTTTATTTTAAAAAATATGTTTTGAAAAATAACAATGGACAATTATTTCAATATACAGGTCGCCCAAAATTTGCTTCTACTTCCGAAGGAAGTTTTCTTGATCATCAAAAACAACAAAAAAAAATTATAGAATCGGCTTTTTATATATAAAAACAAGTGAAATATTATGAAAAAAAAAATTGAAATTATCGCTCCAGATTTACCAGAATCTGTTAATAATGCAGTTTTATTGAAGTGGCATAAAAAAAAAGGCGAATATCTTCAAGAAGATGAATTAATTGCTGAAATTGAAACGGATAAAATTATCCTAGAAATTTCATCTCCAAAAAATGGAATTTTAATATCACAAAACGTATCTATTGGTCAAAATATAAAATCAAAATCTATTTTAGGGTATATTGAAAAAATAAATAATATTAATAATCGTGAAATAAATACTATTCGCTCACACGGAAGAGAAAATGATAAAAAGTTTTTTTTTACTCCTACAATGCGTCGATTAATTTCATGTCATAAAATAGATACTTTTAAAATACAAGGTATAAAGATTAGCGAAAAAGTTACTAAAAATCATTTTATTATAAACAACCAACAGAAAACACAAGCAAATAAATTAATTAATAATCCAAATGAAGAGACATCAATATTAGGTGTAACGCGTAAAAATAACGTATTAAATGAACGCAGCTCTAAAACAATTGAAATGAACCCACTAAGAAAAAAAATTTCAGAACGGCTATTGTCTACTAGAAAAAATACAGCAATGTTAACTACGTTTAATGAAGTGAATATGAGTCTAATTATAAAAATAAGGAAAAAATACCAAAATATTTTTCAAGAAAAACATACAACAAAATTAGGTTATATGTCTTTCTTTGTTAAGGCAACAACTCAGGCATTAAAACAATTTCCAGAAATAAATGCCTCTATTGAGGGCACTAATATAGTCTATCATAATTATTACGACATAAATATCGCCGTTTCTAGTCCACGCGGACTCATAACGCCTATTTTAAAAAATACTGATTGTTTATCTATGTCTGAAATTGAAAAAAAAATTAACTCTTTTTCTACATTAGAGCGCTCTAAACAATTAAAATTAGAAGATTTAGATTCAGGTACCTTTACTATTACTAACGGAGGTGTTTTTGGTTCCTTAATGTCTACGCCTATAATTAATCCTCCACAAGTAGCTATTTTAGGTATGCACAATATTAAACAAAGACCGGTAGTAGTAAAAGATAAAATTAAAATACAGCCTATGATGTATTTAGCTTTATCATATGATCACCAACTAATCGATGGAAAGCAAGCAATACAATTTTTAAATTATATAATAAATATTATAGAAGATTTTTCGCGCATGATTATAGACGTATAATTATACATAAGTAACTGACTTGTTCGTGTTGAAGAATCTACTTACGCATGTACGAAAACCAAACGAGTGGGAAGCTAAAAATTAGTATGAAAATAAAATTTAACTATTAAACCAAGAATTACGTGTAAAATATAGTATACAGATCTTTATTTATAGCAAACTCTTGAAAAAGTTAACTGTGATTATGATAAATAATCATAAAGAACGTATTAAAATAATTAAATATTAGAGACTTACTCGTATATTGAAATATAACGTAAAAGACAAGATAGTTATTGTAACTTAAAATATATTATATATTAATGGGATAGAATAAATTATGAAAAAAAAAAAAATAGTATTAATGCGACACGGGGAAAGTCAATGGAATCAATTAAATCAATTTACAGGATGGAGGGATATTCCGTTATCTAAAAAAGGAGAAGAAGAAGCTAATTATGCTGGAAAAATTTTAAAAAAAAACAAATTTGTTTTTGATATGGCTTATACATCTGTATTAAAAAGGTCTATTCATACATTATGGATAATTTTAAATCAATTAGATCATTTGTGGGTTCCTGTTTATAAATCATGGAAATTAAATGAACGCCATTACGGAGCACTTGAAGGGCTCAACAAAAAAGAAGTTGAGAAAAAATATGGGGCAAAACAAGTTATATTATGGCGAAGAAGTTTCAAAACTATTCCTCCGGCACTACATTCCTTAGATAAAAGTTATTTAATGAATGATAGAAAATATGCAAACCTAAAAGAAAGTGAAATTCCTTTAGCGGAAAGCTTACAAATGACATACTATCGAGTAATTGATTTTTGGAAATTAACTATTATTCCACAAATAAAGAAAAATAAAAATATCATTATTGTTGCTCATGGAAATTCTTTACGAGCGTTAATAAAATATTTAAGCGTTATCAGCGATACTGATATTTCTAATTTAGATATCGCTACCGGTTCACCAATTATTTATGAATTTTCCGATCAAATGAAACCATTACAATATTATTATTTATAAAATATTTTTTTTTAAATTAAATGTAAACTTTACATCACTCGGTTTTAAAAATATTGAAAATCATTCAATGATAAATAAATTTAATAAAAATTTTTTTAACAAATATTATTACAGACGATTATATATTTTGAGTTTTCTTATGTTTATATATCATGTATGTATTATTTAATATACATAATCTTTATATCATGAGAAAAAATATAAAAAATTAAGGTTATAGAATTATAATGATCAAAAAAATAGGAATTTTAACAAGCGGAGGTGATTCTCCGGGAATGAATGCAATTATTAGATCTGTCGTCCATGCAGCATTAAAAAATAATTTAGAGGTAATCGGTATCTTCAATGGTTTCTTAGGATTATACCAAAATAAAATGATACCATTAAGTTATAACAGTGTTTCTGATTTACTCAATAAAGGCGGTACATTTTTAGGATCTTCGCGATTTTCAGAATTTCGGCTAGAAAAAATTAGAAGAACTGCGGTAAAAAATACTTTAGAACAAAAAATTGATTTTTTAATTGTGATCGGTGGTGATGGATCATATATGGGGGCTAAATTTTTAACTGAAATGGGAGTTCCGTGCATTGGAATTCCGGGGACTATAGATAATGATGTTTCCGGAACAGATTATACAGTGGGGTATTTTACTGCTCTAGAAACTGTTGTAGAAGCTATTGATAAACTTCGAGATACTTCTGCTTCTCACGAAAGGATCTCTATTGTAGAAATTATGGGCCGTTATTGTGGCGATCTAACATTATCTGCGTCTATTGCTGGAGGATGTGAGTTTCTTATAATTCCAGAAATAACATATAAAAAAGAATTATTGTTGCTAGAAATACAGAAAAGCATCAAAAAGGGAACTAAACATGCTATTGTGGCTGTGACAGAACATATATGCGATGTTAGAAAATTAGCGGAATATATTCAAAAAAATACTAACCGAGAAACCAGAGCTACTGTGTTAGGACATATTCAAAGAGGGGGAAAACCTGTTGCGTATGACAGGATTTTAGCTATACGTATGGGCGTATACGCAATACAATTATTGTTATGTGGGCATAAGGGTAGATGTATCGGAGTAATCAACGACCAAATAGTACATCATGATATTAATTATGCTTTAAATAATATGAAAAGATCTGTTAAGAAAAATTGGTTGAATGTTAATAAACAATTATATTAATATTATTCAAGAATTAAAAGCATCAGTTATTTAATAAGTGCCGGAATACCGGCGCTTACGGGACATTAATGATTTCTGCTTAGTGATATAACGTGTATAACTTATCTTCTGCATTCAGAAATAATTAAGATGTATTGCTAGTTATCATTGGAAATATAGGTTTTCAAATACACTCTTCTAAATCTATTTTAAGAATACATCTGGTTGATTATTTTTATAATTTTAGTAAATTCTTGTAACTGAAGAGAAGCTCCTCCGATTAAAAAACCATCGATATCTTTTTGAGAAATTAATTGCTTGACATTATCGGGAGTAACAGATCCACCATATTGAATAAAGAAATTTTTTATTTCAGAATTTGCTTTCAGTTCTATATACTCGCGAATAAAATTAGCGATACGTTGAACTTCTTCAGGATCTGCTGAACGCCCGGAACCGATAGCCCAAATAGGCTCGTAGGCGATAATAGAATTATTAAAGGCATGCTTAGAGCCGCAAATTTTAAATATTTCATCAATTTGGTTTTTACATTTTTCTTGAATTTGATTGTCTCTTTTTTCTTTCAAGGTTTCTCCAATACAAACAATTGGAATCAAATTTTCTTTTTTTAAAATATAAAATTTTTTAGCAGTGGATTCGTTATCTTCTTGATGATACAAACGCCTTTCTGAGTGTCCTATTATAACATAATCTACCTCAACATCGATTAGCATGCTGGGAGAAATTTCTCCTGTAAAAGGTCCTGAAGAGTGTAAATCAGTATTTTGAGCTCCAATAAAAAAATTTCTTTTATTTGATGAAAATATATGTTGAATAAACGCTGCATATAAAATTGGAGGAGCAATTACAACCGTAGACTTTTTATAATATTTTTCTAAAAATTTATTTAATGGTATAAAAAATTTATTAATAAGCTCTTTGTTTCCATTTAATTTCCAGTTACCTACAATAATAGGCTTTTTCATGTTAAAAAAAATCCTTAAATGCAATTATTGGAGTATATTATACTCTAATAATTGCTAAATTATAAAAAATTACCGAATAGTATTTAACTGCATGTAAGAATTAATGATCTAGTGCTCCTATCCGTAGAATTTATTCAGCACTTTAATTAGTTTTTAGATTTAAATAAGTAGTATGTTCCCTCTTTTTTCAGAATGTTATTTTTATCTTTTCTGAAATTTATTGGTTTTCTAAAAAACGAAAAGTCAAAAAAACTGCTAACAAGACCTCATTATAATTTTTGAGCCATGCTCAGAATAGAGATATTTTTTCTAAAAATATCTTTTATAAATGAATGATCAATTGTTCTGGAATATATTTTTTTTAGTTCTCTTTTTTTTAAATAAATTTAATTTTTTTGGTGACTCACTGACTCAAAATATATGCTATATTTAAATGTTTTTCTTATACACTAACTTTTAGTATTATCAACGGCCTGTGTCAGGATATTAGCGTTTTTTTTAGTATCTTCTAAATTTTCTTGTAGTGAATTTTTTTGTATATTTTGCTGATGAACTTCATCGGTAATTGATAAATATACAATTCTATTTTTTTTATCAAATCCTAAAATTTGTACTAATAAATTTTTTCCTACAGACATTTGTGAAATATATTGTTTTCGATATTCGGGCAGAATATCTATTACTTTTAAACACCCTTTTATACCGTAGTCTATATGAAGTAATATTGCTTTTTCTTCAATTAAGTGAACCACACCTGTAATTACGGCGCTTTTTTTGTTTTTCAAAAGGTACTGATTAAAAGGATCTTCATGTAACTGTTTTATTCCTAAAGATATACGCTCTCTATCAGCATCTACTTGAAGAACAACGGCGTGTATATTGGCGCCTTTTTTGTACTCTTTTACAGCTTTTTCTCCGGGAATAGACCACGACAGATCTGATAAATGAACTAATCCATCTATCCCACCGTCTAATCCAAGAAAGATTCCAAAATCAGTAATAGACTTAATTCTTCCATTTACTTTGCTCCCTTTATAATATTTTTCAGAAAATTGTTTCCAAGGATTGATTGTGCACTGCTTAATTCCTAAGGAAATTCGCCTTCTCGCTTCATCAATATTTAAAATAGATATCTTAATTTTTTCTCCAGAAGATACTACTTTAGATGGATGTATATTTTTATTGGTCCAATCCATTTCTGATACATGCACTAAACCTTCTACACCTTCTTCTATTTCTACAAAACAACCATAATCAGTGAGATTAGTTACAACGCCTAAATGCTGGCTTCCTTCGGGATAACGTATAGATAAGCGGAGCCAAGGATCTGTCCCCAATTGTTTTAATCCTAATGATACTCTTGTTTTCTCTGGATCAAATTTTAATATTTTAACCTGAATTTCATCTCCAATTTTTACTACTTCACTAGGATGCTTTACTCTTCTCCAGGTCATATCTGTAATATGTAATAATCCATCTATACCGCCTAAATCAATAAAAGCGCCGTAATCTGTTAAATTTTTTACTATTCCTTGAATAATATTACCTTCCTGTAAATTTTTTAACAGTTGATCACGCTCTGCACTGCTCTCGGACTCAATCACAGCTTTACGCGAAATGACTACATTGTTTCTTTTTTGATCTAATTTAATTACCTTGAATTCTAACTCCTTTCCTTCAAGATGTAAAGTATCTCTGACGGGCCGAATATCGACTAGCGAGCCGGGTAAAAATGCTCTGATGTCATTTATTTCTACAGTAAAGCCGCCTTTGACTTTACCATTAATCACACCTGTTACATTAGATAATTCTTTATGAGCTTTTTCCAGCTTAATCCATGATTCGTGTCTTTTTGCTTTTTCTCTCGATAAAACCGTTTCTCCAAAGCCATCTTCAATTGCGTCTAGAGCAACATCTACTATATCCCCCACTTGTACTTCTACAAGACCTTGTGAGTTTTTAAACTGTTCCGATGGGATGGATGATTCTGATTTCAAGCCAGCATCTACTAAAATCATATCATTATTTATAGAAATAACTGTTCCTTTAATAATAGACCCTGTACGTGTTTCTACTGTTTTCAGTGATTCTTCAAATAATTTAGCAAAAGATGTTATCATATAAAATAATTTGTCGTGTCAAGTTATAAATGTTTAAGAAAAATCTTTTTAATTAAATTAAACATATATAATATAGTTCATAAAAACCATTTATATTTCAATGGAGTTAAATAAAAAAATATATTTTTAATAAATGTATATTTTCTATTTTAAAGAAAATAATAATTAAAATAAAAATATTTTTTTTAAAAAAAAAATATATAAAAAAATATGTCATTATTATTTAAATTATTTTTTTTAAAAAGGCAAATCTTTAAATATTACGTCATTTAATATGTACAAATAGTTTGATAAAAGCGTTCTAAAGTTCTAATTTTTAAAAAATTATTAAACATGATTCTTTTTACCTTATAAAGTTGTCTATCCAGCTAAAATAAAATAATATTATTTTAAAAATATATATTAATTATTAATTAATTTACCTAAATGATAGAATCGTGACATATGGATTTAAATGTTTGGAAAAAAGACGGAAAAGTTTTATTTACACACGAAGGGTTCAATAATGTTACGGATACCTCTGATAAAGCAATTAAGGAAAAACACATCGCTATTCTATGATCGTTATATGTATTAATTGTAGCATGTAAAAATCTTTTAACTGGATAAACGATTATAAAATCTGCTCCTTCTTGAACCTTAGCTCCAATTTTTCTTAATTCTGTAGTCATTGCATGCAACCGATCTGTTTCTTTGACTCGCCAGTTATATATATTTTTAATATATACTAATTGTTGCGCAAACAAACCTAACATAGCAATTGTCATCGCTGCATCTGGTATATGATTACAGTCTATAGAAATCCCCATTAATTTTTTTTTAGTACAAATTAAAGAATTTTTTTTCCACTCAATAGAAGCTCCCATGTTTTGTAAAATATTAATAAAATCTAGATCCCCTTGAATACTATTTTTCTGTATACCATTAATTTTTACACAACCCCCTCTTATTGCTGCCGCTGCTAAAAAGTAAGTAGCCGAAGACAGATCACTTTCAATAAAATATTCTTTTGGAGAAATATATTTTTGCTGGCACTGAATATAAAAAGATTTATAGTCATCTATAACCTTTACTATAACACCAAATTTTTTCATTATATTAAGAGTTAGGTCAATATATGGCTTGGATACTAAATCACCTTCTACAATAATTTCTGTGTCTACCTGAGCTAAAGGAGCAGTCATTAGTAACGAACTTAAAAATTGACTAGAAATACTACCATTAATAAAAATTTTTCCACCCCTAAAACCACCCTTTATATATACAGGAGGATAATCGTTTTTCTGTAAATAACTGATACACGCTCCGCCTTGACGCAAAGCATCCACTAAATGATTTATTGGGCGCTCTTGCATTCTATCTTCACCCGTTAGGATAATTTTATTTTTACTCAAAGATAATATTCCTAATAAAGGCCGCATAGCAGTTCCAGCATTACCTAAAAATAATGTAGTTTTTTTTGAAGAAAACAACGGCCTTGAAATACCATCTACAATACATTCAGATGAATTTTTATTTATAAATACTTTTACCCCTAATGCCAATAAAGCGTCTAACATATACTTAACATCATCGCTGTACAATAAATTTTTTAAAATAGTTCTTCCACAAGATACTGCAGAAAGCAATAACGCTCGATTTGAAATACTTTTTGACCCCGGTATATTTAATTCTCCAGAAACATATTTGACTGGCTTTAATGTTAAACTATTTTGCATAATAAAAAAAACCCTATAAAGAATAACAATTCACAATATGTAATTTTGTTAGAAAACACTTAATAAAATTAACCGAACTTTTTTTCAAAATTTTTCATAAAATCTACGAGCAAAAGAATACCTTTGACAGGCATAGCGTTATAAATAGATGCACGAATACCTCCTACCATAGAATGACCCTTTAGCCCAACCAATCCATTTTTTTCTGCTTTTTGGAGAAAAATACTTGTTAACTCATGGCTTGGTAAATAAAAAGTTATATTCATACGCGATTGATTCACCGGTAATATAAAATTTTTATAGAAATCAGTAGTACTTAAATACTGATATAAAATTTTTGCTTTTTCTTTATTTTTTTTTTCTATTATCTCTATACCCCCCAAATCTTTCATCCATTGAAAAACTAATCCTGATACATACCACGAAAATACATTCGGAGTATTAAACATAGATTGTGATTGAGCTAATACTTGATAATTCAGAATTGAAGGAGTTTTTTTATTAATCTGTGTTAATAAATCTTTGCGAATAATAATAACTGTAATCCCTGTAGGACCAATATTTTTTTGAGCACAAGCATAAATCATGCCATATTTTTTTATATCAATTTTTCGGGATAAAATAGTAGAAGAAAAGTCTCCAATAATGACAGTTTTATAAAATATAGGATTTTCAAATATTTCTATGCCCTCAATAGTTTCGTTGGGGCAATAATGTAAATATGAGCTATTAGCAGGAATTTCCCATAGCACAGTTGGTTGAATATATATTTTTTTATCTTTTGTCATTTTTCGTACATCAAGAATACTAGGTTTACAATATTTCTTAGATTCTTCTGCTGCACATAAAGACCAATATCCGCTGTTAATATAACAAGGTTTTAAAGATTTTTTTGATAAATTTATGGGAATAGCTGAAAATTGTCCCCTAGCTCCCCCATGAGAAAATAAAACGCAATAATTGTTAGGAATATCTAATAAATAACGTAAATTTTTTTCAACTTTAAAAGTGTATTCTATAAAATCATGACTACGGTGACTAATTTCAACAATTGAACAACCAGAGTTGTTCCAATTTAGAAAATTTTTTTTTACCTCTGATAAAACAGATCGGGGCAACGTAGCTGGCCCTGGATTAAAATTATATGTTGTAGGCATATTTTTTACCAATATCATGATCTAGTGTTATAAATAATATTATCTATAATTTACAATTCAGTAAATAATGTTTCTTTATATAAAAAATCAAATTCAGAATCTTTTTTTAAAATGATTATAAATACTTCATGCCACCCATATAAGGATATTGCAATACTTTAGGCACAGAGACTCTACCATCTGAACATTGAAAATTTTCCAAAATAGCAGCCACAGTTCTCCCAACAGCTAACCCGGAGCCATTTAAAGTGTGTAAAAAGATGTTTTTTTTTGTATTAAGGGATTTATAACGAGCATTTATGCGTCTGGCTTGAAAATCTCCAATCATAGAACAAGATGATATTTCTCGATATAATTTTAAAGATGGAAACCATACTTCTAAATCATATGTTTTTTTAGATGAAAAACCAAGTTCACCGGAACATAGTAATATTTTCCTATACGGTAATTGTAATAATTGTAAGATATTTTCAGCATGTTTAGTTAAGATCTCTAAAGCTTCATCAGATTTTTCTGGTCGTACAATTTGCACAATTTCGACTTTATCAAATTGACGGTTTCTAATTAATCCTCTAGAATTTTTTCCATAAGAAGAGGGCTCAGCTCTAAAGCAGGGGCTTAATGCTGTAAATTTTAACGGCAATAATTGAGGTGAAATGATTTTATTTTTTACTAAATTAACTAAAGGAACTTCCGACGTGGGTATCAAGAAAAAATGGTTATTTTTTTTTGCTTCAACAGAATTAAACGTGGAATTTATATGAAATAAATCTTTTTTAAATTTTGGCAACTGACCGGTTCCATACATACAGGATTCTTTAACTATGTATGGCACATATATTTCTTCATATCCGTGTAATTTAATATGCGTATCCAGCATAAATTGACCTACCGCACGATGTAATCGAGCCACTGAACCTTTTATAAGCGTATATCCTGATCCAGCAATTTCCGCAGAAGAATTCCAATCAAATCCCTTCAACTTATTTCCGATTTTTATATGATCGATAATAGGAAAATTATAATTCTTTTTTTCTCCCCACAAATAAATTTCTTTATTGTTTTGCTCTCCAAACCCAACAGGGACGTCTTTGTGTGGTATATTGGGAATAGTAATTAATATTTTATATATTTTTCTTTGAACTAATTCTAATTTTTTTTTTAAGACGCTAATCGAGTCTCGAGAATGGATGAGTTGATTTTTTAAAATATCAATTTTATGATAAATTTGTTTTCTATGTATGATATGCTTTGATAATTTCTTATGTTCTGAAATTTTCATTTCGCTACTTATTTGTAATTTTTTACGCTTTTTTTCTAATTTTTTTAACATCTCTATATCTAAGATATAGTTTCTTGTATGTAATCTTTCTTGAAAAAAAGAATAATTATTTTTAATATCATTAAAATTTAACATAGTGTTTATAGTCTTCAAGTGTATAAGTTTTTTAAAAAAATATAAATGCTTTCTTTGATATACACATCAATCAAATAAAAATAACATAAGACATTATCATATAATAACATTATTATACACAAATCTTATTTTTATTATATTAACTATTTTTTTATTTTATTTTAAAAAAATAAAAATTTTTAACAGGAGCTGATAGTGAGTGAAAAAAAAAAACAATTTAGTCAATTAGTTATTATTGGCTCAGGTCCAGCTGGTTATACAGCAGCTATTTATGCTGCGCGCTCTAACATTAACACTATATTGATTACTGGCCCCCAGCCGGGTGGGCAATTAATAAAAACAAATGATATAGAAAACTGGCCAGGTGATTATAAGCAGATTAGCGGTATAACTTTGATGGAGCGTATGTTACACCACGTAAAAAAGTTTTCTATCAAAATTATTGACGACATAATCACGTCAGTAAATTTTAAAAATAATCCTTTTGAAATTAATGGAGCGACAACACAATACTTTAGTAAAGCTATTATTATTGCAACAGGATCATCTACTAAACTATTAAACATTCCCTCAGAAAGTGTTTATATGGGAAAGGGTGTGTCTACCTGCGCTGTATGCGACGGTTTTTTTTATAAAAACCAACCAGTAGCAGTTGTAGGAGGGGGAAATTCAGCGCTTGAAGAAACAATATATTTATCAAATATTTGTAAAAAAGTATATTTAATTCATCGTCGTCAACAATTTCGAGCAGACAAAGTATTAATTAATCGTTTATATGAAAAAATAAAAACAAATAAAAATATTATTATTTATTTTAATTCTCGTGTTGCACAAATCGTAGGAAACCATATAGACATGAATGGAATTAAAATTTATTCCGAAATAGACAAAAAATTTAAATTAATTAATGTATCCGGATTATTTGTAGCTATTGGGCATATTCCAAATTCTATGATTTTTTCTAAATTTATTGACATTAATAATAATTATGTAAAAATTAATTATAATAACCAGGTATTTAAAACACAAACAAACATACCCGGAATATTTGCGGCTGGAGATGTTTCTGATCCAATTTATAGGCAAGCTATAACAGCTGCTGCAAGCGGCTGTATGGCGGCGATAGATGCTGAAAAATATTTAAATAACTCTTGAACAGAATAATCCATAAATTGCTGTCTTATTCTTAGGAAGCACATCATGAAAGAAAAGAGCATAGAGATGCAAGGAATTGTAATAGATACTTTACCGAATACCACATTTAAAGTGAAACTAGAAAATAAACATATAGTTATAGCTCATATATCCGGAAAAATGAGAAAAAATTATATAAGAATTTTAACAGGAGACAAAGTAACGTTAGAGTTAACTCCTTATGATCTAAGTAAAGGAAGAATTATTTTCCGTAGTCGATAAATTGTAATTTATTGTGTTAAAAAGAGTTTAAAAATTTTTAAAAGATAGTATTTATTTTTATTAGAAATAAAAATATCTATAACTTAATATAAATCTTAAAAACAGATTAATTCATTTTAAAATATTTTAAAAAATTAGGATGTGTATGCGTACCAAATATTGCGGAGATATCAAGTCAACAGACAACAATAAAACTATTACTATATGCGGATGGGTAAACCAAACAAGACGATTAAAAGATATTATCTTTACTAATATTAGAGATATTTCAGGAAACATACAAGTTGTTTTCCACAAAAAAAATAAATCTTGTTTTTTGTCTGCACTAACTTTAAGAAATGATTTTTGCGTTCAAATTCAAGGGTTGGTTACTATTAAACAGTTTAATCAAAAAATAAATAAAAAAACGATTAATCATTCTTTTGAAATTATAGCGCGTCAGTTAGTTATTTTCAATAAAACAGCTCCTATTCCTTTAGACTATTCTAAAAAAAACAAAGAAGATATAAGATTTAAATTTCGTTATTTAGATTTACGGCGATTCGAAATGACTGAAAAAATAAAAAAAAGAAACGAAATCACTACATTAATTAGAAAATTTTTTATTAAAAAAAAATTTTTAGAAGTTGAAACACCCATTCTAACTAAATCAACTCCTGAAGGAGCGTCAGATTATTTAGTAAACAGCCGATTATATCCTGGTAAACATTATGCGTTACCTCAATCCCCTCAATTATTCAAACAATTATTAATGATATCAGGAATAGAGAAGTATTATCAAATTGCGAAATGTTTTCGGGATGAAGATTTACGATCAGACCGACAACCAGAGTTTACTCAAATAGATATTGAGGCATCTTTTGTGGAAACTTATGCTCTGAGAGAATTGATAAATAAGCTAATAAAAAAATTATGGTTTTCAATAAAAAATATTACTTTAAAAAATATTGATACGATAAGTTATCGTGATAGTTTGCTTAAATATGGAACTGATAAACCTGATTTACGTAATCCTATTCAATTTATTGAATTTAGCGATATTTTTAATAAAGAAACTAAAAATTTATTTTTTTGGTTAGAAGATAATAAAAAAAATAGAATTATTGGCATCAAAATACCCAATGGAGTATCATTAGTTTCTAATGAAAGAATAAAAGTTTATAAAAATTTTTTAAAAAAGCGTTATTCACATCAATTTTTATGCATTCAAGCAATAGACATAAAAAAACATGTTGTTGATATTTATAATGCCGAAAAAATTACTATAAATAAAAAAATACTGAAAGCTATCTTTTCTCGCGCTTCAGTATGCAATGGCGATATACTATTTGTAGTAGCAGAAGAGTTACATTTAGCTAATAAAATTTTAAGCGATTTAAGATTAAAGATAGGGCTAGATCTTAATATTACCGACCAAAAAACAGTATACCCTATTTGGGTTATAGATTTCCCTTTATTTAAAATAGATAAAGACCATCAATTAAAATCTATGCATCACCCCTTTACCGCTCCTAAAAAAAAAATTAAGTCGCTTATGCTAGAAAATCCGCTAAAAATTATATCTAGTGCATTTGATTTGGTTATTAATGGTCATGAAATAGGTGGAGGCTCTCAACGCATTCATGATTATAAGTTACAAAATCAAATTTTTGATTTGCTGCAAATAAATAAAAAAACAAAAAGAAAACAATTTGATTTTTTTGTTAATGCTCTAAAATATGGCGCCCCGCCCCATGCTGGATTAGCTTTAGGCTTAGATCGCTTAGCTATGCTGTTAACAGACAGTTCGACTATTACTGATGTCATTGCTTTTCCTAAAACTAGCTCTGCAATTTGTTTAATGACTGGCGCTCCCTGCTAATAGCAATATTTTTAGTACACTTTAAACAATGATTTATGTTTTTAAATGTTATCATCTTTAATAATAAAAAATTTTATTTTTAAAATATTTAATTGATATATGAGGGTATATGGCCGGACATAGTAAGTGGGCAAATACAAAACATAGAAAAAAAGCTCAAGATATCAAACGAAGCAAAATATTTACTAAAATTATAAGAGAAATTACAAATGCTAGTGCACAAAACGGATCCAACTTAAATACAAACCTTCAATTAAGAACCATTGTAGCAAAGGCTAATAATTATAACATCAGTAAAGATTTAATTAATACAGCTATACAGCGCGGCTTGGGTCAAGATAAAAAAAATATTTTTAAAGTTGTAAAATATGCTGGATATAGTGCAAGTGGAATAGCGATCATAATACATTGCGTTACGAATAACAGCAATAGAACAGTGAGCAGCATAAGAAATATTTTTACTCGCTTTAAGGGCACTTTAGTAAACTATGAAAATGCTCAGTATTTATTTAGTTTTTTTACCACTATACAGGTAGACGCGAGCCCGCATACTAGAGACATAGTATTGAATAATCTTGACATTCACTCGAGAATATATTCTAAAAAAATAAAAAAAAATTTTTTAGAGCTGACTATTAAAAAAAATAATGTTAAATTTATAAAAAAACAGCTGTTATCCTCTAAGATCGCTCTTAAAACCATGCGTATGATAATTACTCCTAAAGTTTTATGTGATTTAGATGCTATTAATAAAACAAAAATGCTCGACTTAATTAACTCATTACAAAAATTAAAAGAAACTACTGAAATTGCACATAATGCAAAAATATAATCCGATACTATAAAGCATATAAAACTGTTATCCTTAAGGGTCTAATAAATATAATTAACCCTCGCATTATTGTATCAATCATAATCTTTTATATGATTTATTTTGTGAAAAATTGCTTGTATACCAAGCGTGTATAATTTATAAAATGACTATATATGATAAACAATTTTATACTTAAACAGCATATGATAAAATGAAAGAAAAATTTACAAAAATGTTCGTGTTAAATCATAATATTTATGTTCTCTAAATTAAAAATATTATTTATATAAATTCTATTTCACCATATAAAGATAATTCTTTTATTAAGATAAGAGTTGTTTGGTCATATATAGTCTCGACAATACTATACAATAAAGTTATAAAATATAACTGTACTTACAATATTTGAACAATTCTACACATATTTGGTATAATTAAATTATTTTTATCACTGCTTTCTATTGCTATAATAAAATCATGTTTTTTTAAAAATTTCTTATTTTTTAATAACTGTATTGCTGAATCAGTAGTATTTAAATCAGTGTTTTGTTTTTTAAGATATACTGGAACTATTCCCCGATATAATGCTGATAAACGAAGCTGCTTCGTGCTACTGGATAAATAAAAAATAGGTAAACCAGATGTAATTCTAGAAGCTAATAAAGCAATTTTATGTGATGTACGAGCAAGAATAACGGCGGAAACATTAGTTAAATGATTTGCAGCATACATAGCCGTCATAGAAATAGTCTCAGAAACACTACTAAAAGTCTTATTGATGCGATGTTTAGAAATATTAACACTAGGAACTTTTTCGGCGCCCAGGCATATTTTAGACATAGCCTGAACCGTTATTTCAGGAAAATTACCAGAAGCGGTTTCTGCAGACAGCATAACCGCGTCCGTTCCATCTAAAACTGCATTCGCGACATCCATCACTTCTGCTCGGGTAGGAAATGGGTTAGTAATCATTGATTCCATCATTTGTGTAGCTGTAATAACTGTGCGATTGAATTGTCTCGCCATTTTGATTAATTTTTTTTGTATTCCAATTAATCGATGATCACCGATTTCTACACCTAAATCACCTCGAGCAATCATAATTCCGTCAGACTCTAAGATTAGATTTTTTATAATAGTATCCGATGATATTGCTTCTGCTCGCTCAATCTTAGCAATAATTTTTGCCCGGCTACCTGATTGCCTCATTAACAATCTTGCTTTTTTTAAATCTTCTCCTGATCGAGGAAATGATACTGCTAAATAATCTACTTTCAACTTAGCGGCTAGCTTTATATCTAATTCATCTTTTTTGGTCAAAGCACTTGCTGACAAACCGCCCCCTAATTTGTTTAAACCTTTATTATCAGATAAATAACCACCAATAACCACTTTAGTAAAAATTTTTGTATTATTAGTTTTTATAACCTGTAATTGTATTTTTCCATCATCTAATAAGAGAATATCACTGGGTGAAACTTCTTTGGGAAGATGTTTGTAGCTGAAGCCTACCACATGTTTGTTACCTTGTTTCTTTAAAACATTTAGATCTAACAAAAAATCATCTCCAGCACTTAAAAAAACTTTTTTGGCACTAAAACTAGAGATACGTATTTTAGGACCCTGTAAATCTCCAATTAAAGCCACGAAACAATTTAAATCTTTTTCTATTAATCGAATTTTTTTAACTCGATCAATATGATCTTGAGCTGAACCATGAGAAAAGTTCAATCTTAACGCATTGGTCCCTAATTTTATAATTTTTTTTAAAACCGCATCATCATCCGTCGAAGGTCCTAACGTAGAAACAATTTTCGTTCTTCTAATAGAATTTTGCATATAAACGCCTGTATAGTAAATATATAGTTAATATAAAACTAAAATTACATAAAAAAAATCATTAAATTTGTATTTTTTTTAAATCACTGAAATTAGAATATTCCTTCATTGATAAGATAATCACTTAAAAATATAAATATAATTTTTGTAAAAACGTTTATTTTTTAAAAGAATTATTTGGTATATACTATTTACATATAAATATTCTATAAATCTTTATATATTTTGTTTTTATGGATTATCTTAAAAAAAATAACTTCAATTTAAAAAAAATCTATTTAATTATAGATCAAAAATATAAAAGATATATACATTTATTTATTAAAAATAAAATTTTATATATATCCATAGTAATTTTTAAAAAAAATTAATATAATTATTAAATTAATGTAGTTAAAAAAAGATGAATAAAAAAAATTTTTTTATTCACACGCAATACAGTAAGGAAAGATATGATCATACCATCTCATCTATATACTTTGATTATTTTTGGGGCTACTGGTGACTTAGCTCAAAGAAAATTATTTCCTGCTTTATATCGATTAGAAAAAAGAAATAAATTAATAAACAACATAAAAATAATAGGGGTAAGTCGAGCAAATTATTGTGAAAAAAAATACCTTGAGGTTATATATAACGCTCTTAAAAAATTTTTAAATGAAGAGATCTCAATCGATATCTGGAAAACGCTAAAAAAACGTTTTTTATTTTGTCAGCTGGATGTAAATAAAACTGAAGATTTTAAAAAATTAAATGTTTTTTTTAAACAAAAAAATAATATTTTGATTAATTATTTAGCGGTATCTTTTGATTTACTTATAAATATTTGCAGAGGCCTTCAGTTTATTGGATTTAATAAAAAAAACTCTAAAATAGTTATAGAAAAACCAATTGGAAATTCTTTAAATACATTTAATCTAATCAATACGTCCATAAAGAAGCATTTTAATGAAAATCAAATATTTCGCATTGATCATTATCTCGGCAAAGAAGCTTTGATGAATTTAATTTCATTAAAATTTGCTAATCCTTTTTTTAATAATAACTTTAATTATAAACACGTTGATCACGTCCAAGTGACATTGTCAGAAAATATAGGCATAGAAGGCAGATGGGATTATTTCAATAAAACAGGGCAAATAATCGATATGGTCCAAAACCATGTCTTACAAATAATTTCTATTTTTGCTATGAATGCGCCTAAATCGTTAACTAAAAAACATATTATAAAAGAAAAGATAAAAATATTAAAATCCTTACGGCTAGTTGATGAAAAAAATATAAAAGAACATATTTCTTTGGGTCAATATTCTTCTAAAGACCTTAACGGTCAAATAACACCACATTATTTGAACAAAAACAACGCAAATAAAGCGAATAACACCGAAACATTTGTCGCTATAAAGCTGTATATAGATAATAAAATATGGAAAAACGTTCCTTTTTACATACGCACCGGCAAAAGATTACCTAAAAAATGTTCAAAAATTGTTGTTTTTTTTAAAAAAAAAACAGAACACTTATTCTCTCCTGTAGACTTAGGTAATATGAGTAATCGTCTAGTAATAAATTTACAGTCACCTCCGGATATTAGAATTAAGTTTTTCAATAAAGTACCAACATTAAATTCTAACTTAGCCGTAAAACCCTTCGAATTATCTTTTAATTACAAAAAAATTTTTAAAGGTTCTTCTTTTTTTGAAGAGTATGATAAATTATTATCAGAAATAATACAAGACAATCAATTTTTATTTGTTCATTATAAAGAAATTATATACGCTTGGAAATGGATCGATCCTATCATACGCGCGTATAAAGCAAATCTTGCGCTCTTACAAAACTATGAATCCGGAACCTGGGGACCTGATTCATCTCAAAAATTAATAGAACAAGACAAAAAAAAATGGGATAACAGCTAATAATAATCCATATAAAAATCTACACAGCTTTTCTAAGAAAACATTTTTTAGAATTACAACTAACGTTAAAAATATTGATACATAATCAGTTTACGTTATTTAAAAATAACTAAATAATAATTGTTATTAAAAAATATTGCATTATTTTTTCACATAACAATTATCTCATAAAGAATATATCTTCTTTACCTGTTGTAAGGAATCTTATATATGACTCATTTTATTCTTTTGTTTTTGGCGAATTGCTGCAATATATTATTTTTTGGAACCATTTTAAATTTGATGGGACTGCCTAGTGATAATATTTATAGCTGTGTACTAATGTACATATTTTTTAATTTACAGCAATCAATCATCGCATTATATTTTTCAAAACAAAATAGCTTAAAATCCGTGAATGGAACAATCATTAATTTTCCTTGTAATAACATAGAGAAACGGTTGGTAGAAGCAGTTAAACAACAATCTCAATTAGTTGGTATAAAAACCCCTACAATAGCAGTATACTCATCACCTACTATGAATGCTTTTGCTACTGGATTTAAAAAAAATAATTCTCTTATTGCTTTTTCCAGTAGTTTATTAACAACAATGAATCACGAGGAAATAGAAGCTATTATTGCTCATGAGCTAACACATATTACCAGAAGGGATGTAATAACCATGATTGTTCTTCAAAATATAGTTAATGCTTCTATTTTTTTTGTCTCTCAAGTCTTATTTAGATATTTTTTAAAATTTTTTCCAATATACAAAAAAAATTATTCAGTAAAAAAATCTATTTTATTCGCCCACTTACCAATAATTCACAAATATACAATTAATATTATATCTTCGGCCATAACTATGTGGTTTTCTAGAAAACGCGAATTTTACGCAGATGCTGGAGCAGCAAAAATAGTAGGCTGTAAAAAAATAATTGCTGCACTAAAGCGACTAAAAAATAGTTGCAACCCACAAGAACCAGAATCTATCCATACTTTATGTATTAACGGCAAATACAATAAATACATAAGCTTTTTCCGTTCTCACCCAACTCTTGATCAGAGAATAGAGGCTATTAAAAAGAGAAAATATATTTCGTCTAAAGTATAATAAAAGTATAGAATTTATTTCTAAAACTAGAAAAAATATAATTTATATTGATTTTTTCTTTAAAAAAAATAAATAAATAAAAAAACACGCATAAAACAATTAAAGAACAATAAAAAAAATAATTTTTTAAAAATAACATTAAACGGTATAAACAATAACTATAGCTATTATTAAGAGAATCAAGCTAGACAATGCGCTAACGAACGTATATTTACTTAATTGCTAATCTAGATTTATAATATGCATGATGAAGAAAAATGTTTCATAAAACATTTTATACCCTTAAAAGTTATATAAAACGCTTATTCTGCACTTTTTCGGAAAAAATATTATTTTTTTTAAAAAATAATAAATATTACATGTTTTTTATTAGGAGATTTTTTATGATTTCTTTATTAGATCCATCTATTTGGATCAGTATTTTTGCTCTAATATTTGTAGAAATTTTTTTAAATATTAATAATATAGGTTTTATTTCTTTATTAATACAAAAATTACCTCATCAAGAAAAAAATAAAGCTCAATATTTCGGATTGATAGTGGCGTTACTTATGCGATTTAGTCTTTTAATTACCTCATCCTGGCTAGTAAATTTAACAAAAACGACACTAATAAATAAATTTTTTATTTTTTCTACTAAAGAGATTATTTTATTTTTTGGGGGATTTTTCTTATTCTCTGAAACTATAGATGAGCTGTACGCCTATATGTATGATGTAGAAAAAAATAAAAAATATTCTCGTTTTTGGTATGTAGCGGCTCAACTTATAATATTAGATGCAGTTTTTTTTATTAACTCCGTTACGATAGAGACTGGAATAACAAATAATTTATTAATTAAAATGCTATCTATAACGGTATCGCCTATTATCCTAATACTTTTGGCTCAATTATTTATTAAATATATGGGTTCGCAAAAAAAGACATCTGCATCGTGTTTATGCTATTTATTAATTATTAGTTTAAATTTAATTTTAGAATCATTAGGTTTTTTTATACCAAAAGAATATTTATATATCCCGATGGGATTTACTTTATTTATAGAAACAATGCACCAAATTCGAAAAAATAATTTACAAAATAAAAAATTTCAACAACCTCTTCCAACACAAATAATTAATACAACATTAAATGTCATATATAAAAATATAAAAAATAATAAACATTATAAAAAAAATAATTATATTATAAAGCAGATTAACTATTCTCATGATGATATATATAATTATACTGATATTAATGCTATCCTAACATCAGAAATAAATATAATTACTAACGCGTCTCAGTTAGGAAATAAATCTATTCAAGAGATTATGATTCCAAAAAAAAAAATAATTTGGATTAATATTTTTGATAACAAACAATTAATTAAAAAAATTATATCAAATTACTCATACCAGGTCATACCGGTCTGTCAAGATACATTAAATAACATGATAGGAATGGTGCCTATTAAAGCACTACTAGATGCAGTGCACGAAAATAAAAATTTATATGATATAGCAATACAATATCCACCTATTATTATTCCCAATACTCTGAAAGTAATTACTTTACTTAATTTTCTTCGTTATGCAGAAAATAATATTATTTTAATTAGCGATGAATCAGGCGTTATTCAAGGATCGGTTACACCTATGAATGTATTTAATATGTTCATCGGAACTTTCTTGAGCGTCACCACAATGCCTCAGATTATTCTAAATGAAAATCATTGGATCGCTTACGGTTCAATAAATTTAAATTCTTTAGAAAAAATATTACAAATTAATATAAACAAAAAATATGATGGTTGTATTTCTCTAGCAGATTTTCTAATATATAAAAATAAAAACATTCCAAAATCAGGAGAAGTTATTTGTTATCAATCCTATAATTTTCATATCCTAAAATCTAATTTATACCAAATACATTTAGTAAAAATAACAAAAGAGAAAAACAATAATATCTGTATGCTGGAGTCAAAAATATAAAACTATATTATGAATATAAATAAATATACTGAAAAAATAAGCGATTTAATATGAATGTCAAAAAAACTATCCTAGCGCTGGACACTAGCGTATATTCTTGTTCTACTTCTTTATTATATAAAGAAAAAACATATAGTTTATTTATGCCATGCGCTAAAAATCATGAAAAAAATATTTTAAATATGATTAAAACAATTTTAGAAAAAAAACAAATTACTTTAAATCAAATAGATTTAATTGCCTGCACAGTAGGCCCTGGAAGCTTTACTGGGATCAGAATTGCTATTGGAGTATCTCAAACAATATCAATAATTTATAAAATACCTATTATTGGATTCTCGACATTAAAAATTTTATCAGAACAAAGTTGGAATATTAATAAAATTAATCGAGTTTTTGTAATTCTACAAATATCTCAAAAGCAAATATTTTGGGCTAAATACTTAAAAAATAAATTTGGTTTGTGGGCTGGCAACCATACAGAAAAACATTTTGATAATTTAAATATTATAACAAAAATGATAAAAAACCATACTGGAACCTGGTCTGTAATTGGATTGCGCTCAAACATAAAAATTTCTAAAAAGTCTATTAAATTATTTTATACACGTATTAGTACGCCGCATGCAAAAGATATTATTTCGTATACTAAAAAATATTTACAATACAATAAAATATCTAACAGACTAAATTACATATATCCGAGGTATCTTCTGCACCCTGTAAGTCACTAATTTAAAAACGACATAATTTACTGTATAGTTACTGGAATTCTTAATTCTAAAATCATTTTTTTCTTTCTAGTTTTTTCTATTTTGATAGACACTAAATGTGATTTAATCTTAATGTATTTTTGAATTGCTAACAATAAATCATTTTTTAAATTCAAAAAACAGTTAAATTCTTCGGAGTTATTACGTTGCATTTGAACAAGTATCTTTAATCTTTTTTTGGCTATATTAGCTGTAAATTGTTTTTTTGATAAAAATAAATTTAATAAAATCATATTTATCTCCTAAATAACCATTGGAAAAAACCCTTTTTCTCTTCTGATAAAAACCGTAAGGGCACGCGTTCTCCCAACAATCGCTTTACCGTATCTGAATATGCCTGACCAGATAAAGAATCAATATTTAATATCGCTGATAACCCCTGATTAGAAAATTTTAAAATATCAGGATCTTCAGGAATAACTCCAATTAAAGGAATTTGGAGGATATCTAAGATATCTTCCATACTCAACATATCCCCCTGAATTACTTTTTTGGGGTTATATCTTGTTAATAGCAAATGCTCTTTAACCGGAATATCATTATTTTCAGCTCTCTTAGATTTAGAGGATATAATGCCTAAAATTCTGTCAGAATCTCGAATAGAAGAAATCTCAGGATTAGTAACAACAATCGCCTCATCAGCAAAATATAATGATAAAATAGCCCCGGACTCAATTCCTGCTGGAGAATCACATATGATGAAATCAAAATGCATATTTAATAAAATATTAAAAATTCGTTCCACTCCCTCTTTAGTTAAAGAATCTTTATCTCTTGTCTGAGATGCAGGGAGCAGAAATAAATTTTTGGTATATTTATCCCTAATCAGGGCCTGATTTATACTGGCTTCTTTTTTAATTACATTAATAAAATCATATACTACTCTACGCTCACAACCCATAATTAAATCAAGATTTCTTAACCCAATATCAAAATCAATTACTACGGTTTTTTTTCCTTTTAACGCTAATCCGGTGGCAATGGAGGCGCTGGAAGTAGTTTTTCCAACCCCTCCTTTTCCAGAAGTAATAGTAATAATCCGAGACATATAATAAATTACTCCTTTAAATAAATTTTTATTAGCATAATCATACGTTAATTTAAATTCCTTATATAAATTTTTTTATTAATTAAGCCAATTTCTACACTTTTTCCTAAAAATTTTATTGGAATTTGCTCAATAGTTAGATATTCTCCAGCAATAGCGATTAGTTCTGCCAATAGTTTCATACAAAAAATTTTCTTGTGAATATCTCCGCTAGCGCCTGCTAGCGCTCTCCCTCTTATCGTTCCATATATATGTATATTTCCATCTGCAATAACTTCTGCTCCCGAACTAACATTATTAGTAATTATTAAATCATTACTCGAAACATATATTCTCTGCCCCGAACGCACTAACTGATCTACTAAAAGACTAGCTAGACTTGTTTTATGCAAACATAATGGTTCAGTAGCATTATTTTGGTAATGATAATGCATATCCTGTGGTATACCACCAGGTGTTGTACTGGTGTTTTCGCGTAAAATTAGAAGCCCAGATTGTAAAATTTTTTTTTTTATCTTTTCATTCGAGCAACCAGAAATACCTATTAAAAAAAAACCCGAAGATAAAATAAAACTTTTAAGCTTTATCCAATTTAAAGCATATGATAATCTCTTTATATTTAATATAATAGGTTGATTTTGAAAAAAAGCAGGAGATTCTTTTATTTTTTGTAGTAAAAAATCTTTAAAATAATAATGATTCCTATCATTTAAATACACAACTAAAATAGAAAAATTATTTTTTTTAAAGTGTATTAATTTATTTTGCATGTTTGTTAATCCGCGGCTACTATGTAATTATATAGTATTGATAAAAACAAATAAAAAAAATAAACGCTGTAAAGAAATAAAATTTTATATAATCAGTAAAGGTAGTAGTATGTGTTATATAACATATCATTAAGCAGGCCTTTTAAAAAAACTAATGCTCGCATAATAACGCCAATATTTGTATTTATTCAAATGCTTTTATACTTATTAATAATCTTACTTAACGTTTAAGTAAAAATTTTAATTATTAACAATGAATATTTTTAAATGACTTTTGTAAAACTATATGAGTAAAATACCTATTAAAAAAATACATAAATCTAAAGAATTTCAGTTTTTTAAAAAAAATTTTTTATTTTTTAAAAAAAAATATACTATTCTCGCCGGAGAAATACCAGAAGAATTATGCATAAAGAATTTTTTCAAAAAATCCATTATATTAGTTGAAAACTATAATATATATAAAATGATATCCTGTAAAATAAAAAAAGAATTAATTTTCAATAATTTGTTTCGCCCTCTTCAACTTCAAAAATATAAACAATTAATTTTTTTTTGGACAAAAAATAAAAATGAAGTTAAATTTCAAATCATGCATTTATTACCATATATTTCATATACTTGCAAAATATCTTTAATAGGGAAAAAAGATTGCGGTATAAATAGCGTGCCTAGTATTTTTCACACATACTTAAAATTTAAAAAAAAAAATTATTCACGAAATTGCTGTTTATATCAAGGACGTATCATTCAAAAACCAATATTTTTATTAAATCAATTTATTAAAATACACGTATGGAATAAATTAATTATTGAATCTTTACCCGGAGTATTTGGGTATAAAAAAATCGATGAAGGAAGTAAGTTATTAATATCAACTTTTGATCATAGTATTCGGGGAAATGTATTAGATATCGGCTCTGGAACAGGAATTTTAAGTATTGCTTTACTTAAAAAAAACTCCGAATTAAATGTAACATTGGTAGATATTCATGGTCCATCAGTTTGGTGTAGCAAAAAAAATTTATTAAGCAATAATTTTTCAGGGGAAGTTTTTTTTAGTAATATTTACTCTAAAGTGACAAAAAAATATAATCTCATTATATCTAATCCACCAATACATATCGGAATAAAAATAAATCTAAAGATATTAATTACCATTATTAAAAATTCAAAAAAATATCTTAAAAAAAACGGTGAACTAAGATTAGTTATAAACTCTTTTATTTCATGTGATTTTATCTTTAAAAAATATGACTTGAATTATAAAATATTGTTAAAAACGCATTGTTATAAGATTTTACAAGTAAAAAGAAATTATCGTTCGTATTAATTATTATAATTATAACAATCATACCCGGAGCGGGACTTGAACCCGCAAAGCCATAACAGCCGAGGGATTTTAAGTCCCTTGTGTCTACCGATTTCACCATCCGGGCAAAAATATAAGCATATATTTTATATGAATACTTGAATTCAGGCGCGTCCCGGAATTGAACCAGGTTCCACGGATTTGCAATCCGCTACATAACCAATCTGTCAACGCGCCATAATATCTATAAAATTTATTTTTGGAGGAAGAGGGATTCGAACTCTCGGATAATTTCTCATCGGCGGTTTTCAAGACCGCTGCCTTAAACCACTCGGCCATTCCTCCTTTATCTTTATAGTATACTAAGAACTAAAAAAAAAGTAAAGTACTCAAAAAAACCCATTTTATTAAAAAACTGCTCACACTCTAAAAGAGAATCAGTAAAATGATTTATGCTAAGCGTACAAACGTATAACTTATTACCTAATAAACATACATAATGATTTACGATAATCATCGATCTTACAAGATCGCTCGTAAGATAACTGATAATTTTTTGTAATATTAAAAATATTCTTTTAAAATAACAGCCTAATTATTAGGAAGAGCGCTTAAATCCTTGAATAAAAATATTTTTCTTTAATAAACCCTTTTTTATAAAATATTTCGATGCTTCTAGAGCGCGATTTAAAGATCTTTGTTTATCCTCATCACTTGTTGTTGATAAATTTTCGTAACCAGTAATTACCAAAATGATTCTTTCTTTTCCTGATTTTTCAATTTTTTTGTTAAGTAAGTTTAACGAATCATGTATAGATACAAAATCTTGAGAAATATTTAAAAAAAATAAAAAAGGATGCTGAATATTAATGGTATGATAAATATCTACATATTTACGAGGTAATATAGATTCAACATTTTTTTCACTTCCATTCAAGGATGCGCTCTTGTTGTCAGTCAAGAAAAAAGAAAATCCTGCACCAATACCATCAAATAAGCTACGCGCATGTTTTAATTTAAGGCGATTAATATACTGACGTAAGTCATAATTTATATTAAAATTAATATGTTTTTTAAATAAATATTTAACACCCGTCGATAAAAAAGGTAAAGTCGGGAGGTTTTTATTACGGCTGAAAACACTTATAAAGTTCTTTCTTTGAAACTTAGATTGTAAATTAGTCCCCACTTTAGCACAACCAATTAGATTTTTATTAAACGTATACAGCGTATTTATAGCATATTCTATATTAGAAATATATGAAGGAATTTTATTATTTCTGTCATTATAGTAAATATTTGCTAATCTACCAGATAATATTCCGAAATTAAAATATGAATTAAATTGACGTTGACATGAAACAAGGGGTTTTAACACTAGAACTGATTGGGCCGTGCCTTTATAATCAAAGAAAAATAATCTTGTGCATGTTTTAAATATTTTAGACGGACTTAAAGAACTACATTGAAAACTAACGTCCCGCTTATTTGTCTTCTGTATCGCTTCCTTTGCGTGCACGGGTGAAAAAAAACTAGATAACAATAAAGCAAAAACAATGGTAAAGTTTTTCATATATATTCCCAAGTTTTTTGAGGTAAAAGTTTTACGAAATGAAAAAAATTTCAATAAATCTATTTTAGAAAAATAAAAAAATATTTTTATTTTTTGATCTCTGATTTGAGATATATAGAATACTTCAATATAGTTATTTAGCTGATAAACATCGAGATATTTAAAATATATATATTTCTTATGTATTGAAGAAGATTTTCTTATCAATATCTTTCTTCAAACAAATACGCTAACTATAACAACGTTATGTGCAATTATTTTTTTATAAAAACATTTTATATATCTTTCATTCAATTAAAATACTATCACATAAAATACTCTAGGCAATAATTTTATTTAAGTCAATATAAAAATAAAAAATATATTTTTTTATATTTTTGAATCAATTAACATCCAACCCCTTTTTCTTTACAATCAGCGCGGTATTTTTTAGTAAAAATATTTTTAAAAATTCTTCTTTACAAAAATTTTTTATATCTTTTTATTAAACTTAAAAAAATAATAATGTTCATAAAAATAACTGAACCCGAGACAAATAAAATCATTTGGTAAAGGAATAAGGGTTTAATTGCATTGCTAAAGCATATTTAACATTTATATAAATAAATATTCTTATAAATACATGTTTAGTTCTTTATCATAAAAGAACTGCTTAGAATCACTTCAGTCAGATGCATAAAAAACTGTGTTTTTTGTTACAAGTATATGCCTTTTATATAACTTCAACCCAATCTTAACAATAAATTAAAAAAAAGTATTAAAAAAACAATTTAATTTATTTTAACTATATCGCTACAAAATAAAAATTATATTTTTTTTATTTTCTGTCAAATATTATATAAACTTTATAAATGCAGGAGCTTAGATCGCATCAACAATATACTCAAATTAAATAAAAAATTTATAAACATTGATATTTTTGTTAGAAAATGCTAAAAAATTAAAAATAATTAAAAGAACTAAAAAAATAGATAGACTCAACATTATAGAATATAAAAATACATGAATTTACTGTACTTATAAATATTAAATTGGAATAAAAAAGAGACCCTGAAAAAAGAACAAAACTTGTTATAAGTTAAAAACTTTTCAAATATATTTTTAATATAAATGGTGTTCTTTTTAGACAAAAGTAGTGTGCATCGTTCTTTTTATAGCTATTATAAAAATATACGTCTATTTGACGCTTATAGTGTTACTACTTAAACTTTAAAACATTTGATTATTAAAAATATCAAAAAAATAAAAAATTTATTTTTCTAATATATTTTTTTTAAAAGGTGCAATAAATGCAATCAAAAAAAATACAGATAAACCCGTAGTATAAAAAAAGCATCATGATATTAGAAAAATAACCCAGAAATACTGATTAAAATCATTTTATGTAACTTTTAGTTAACCGAGCGAAATCCGAGAAATTTATAGAGATACAATCTCAATAAACTAATAAGAATTAAAGCACTAAATATATCCGTAAAAATTAATTTTTATTGATAAACAAATTATATGATTAATATTTATTTAATAAAGATTCATTAGGGTCACAAAAATATAAATTTCTTAAAACGTCTTAATTGTAAACACAATTAATAATTAGCTAAAAAAATTCAGTATACGTTATACCATAATTAAAGTCTATACATTAGCTGTTTAATAATCTTAGCATATTGTTAGAAAAAAATAATCTTTTCGACATTTTAAGAAAATATTAATCATTTTATTTAATTAAATATAATTTACTTTATTTACGCGAAAGTCTTTTCCGAAAGAATTGTGTGTCTTTAATAATTTTTTAAAAAAAAATATTTTTTTATTGATAATTATAACAATGTACTTGTTATACAGAATGAAAGTTTACTATAAATATAAAATATATATTTAAAAATATAAAAAATTTTTAAAAAATTTTTACATTTTATATATAAAATAATTTACTATTTAGGTAGTATTCGATATTATAAATATGTGATATATTTTATTCTTGAATAAAAGGGAATAATTAAATAAAAAATATTATTTAAAAAAAAAAAGAAACAAATATTGACGCTTGAAAAATAATAGTTTACTTATTCGAATAAATGCTGATAATAGATTTACCGCATTAATTGTGTGCTCAAGGTAAAAATTTTTATTATTTTACTTTATTCACATAAAACGTTATTTTAAAAATAAACTCCAAGTCAAGATAGTGGGATTAAAGAATATATTGTTAAAGTTACTGAATATTATTTTTACATACTAAAATATGAATGTTATATTAAAGTTACCTATTAACTACATAACGATATCACTATACTAGAAAACTATAATTTTTTGAAAAATAAACAACTTTTCAAAAAATAAAATATATTATGTATACTATGTATACTAAAATATAATCAGTCAAAGTTATATAAATTAATCAAGTTATTACAATATTATATATATCAGTTTTTTAATGATAAAAATAAAAAAAATTATATTTTTACAATAAACTATGGAGTCATACATGAACACAATAAAAAACTCTACTACTGCTATAGATCATAGAAATTTAATTGACCGCCATGTTAAGGTTTCTAACTTTCGCTTTAAAAACAAAGATGTAAAAAATGATCATAAATATCACTTAGATCTTGACAAAGCAAATAAAAAAACTATAAATAAAAAGGTTGTAAATTCTGATGCTCTAAACGTTAATCAATCTCAAAAAAACACACCTGCTTTAGATCAAGAAAATAAAAAAGAAATAGGGTGGTTTTCTGTTTTAGATGGTCAGGGGTATGAGGGATTCGTAAAAACGGGACACATAGAAGTTAATAAAAATCGAGAAATATCAATAGATAATTACACACTTCTAGATATTCACAATAAACCAATCATTGTTCCAGAAAACAAAACTATACTTATAAAATCTGAAGGTATTGTTGTAGCGCAAGATGCTGCTGATTTAGAAAATAATAAAGTAGAATTCTTGGGACAATTAAAGAATCTTGCGTTAAATAATGATGACGTTATTATGCGGGATGATGGAGCAATGTATGATTTAAGTGACTCTGGAATAGAAAAATATAAACAAAATGAATTAGATATCCAGAATAAACTTGTATCTAAAAAAACTTCTATGAAAAAAGACCAAGCCAAAGCAATAAATTTAATTAACATATTAAATGAAGTAAGAGCTCAAGAATCTCGTATGAAATTTAATTTAGACAATAACGACGAAAAAACTAAATAATCTTTTGAAAAAAATTATTTTATTATTGAGAAAATTATGTTATTTATAAGACAATAATATGAGTAAAAACTAATTTTTAAAATATAAAAATAGAATATTTCTCCACCACGAGAAAAATACGATTACATAATTTTTACTAAATTTAAATTTTTTATTGAAATAATAATTAAACATTTTCTTATAGTTTTCAATATAGAAACTGGATTACTACCAGTTTCTATAAACACCTTTGAGCTATAACAAAAATGTTTATAAAAAACTACACTGTACAAAAAAGATACACTGCAAATAATACGGCAATACGCTCAAATTAATACAAGTGACTATACAACTTGATAGCTCCTATCTTCTAAACAGAAGTATAAAATTTTAAAAAAAAATGATATTCTTTAAAAATTGTATTACTAATCAGGATCTCGAGTAATAATGAACTTACGCGCCTTACTACACAGACATATACGAACGGCTATATTTAATATCTTGTCTATCAAATCACGTAGCTCCATCTAATCACACACAAACGAAGAAAAAGTTTTTATTCAGAAAATTAAATTATCAGAAATAAATTACAAAAATGCTTTAAAAGATAATCCTGCATAGTTTAATGGTTACTCTCCATACAGAGTAGATGATAATATACAATATTATTTTATGAAACAAATATTACAAAATATATCGTCAGTAACTACTTAAAAAGAAAAATATGCAATTATGTTAATATGAAACCTGTTATTGTGAATAAACATATAAGTCGTATTCATAAAAAGAAAGGCTATTCCTTTTTTATCCATCAAAACCTTTCTATTAAAAACAATATTCAAACCAAGTTCTCAGCTAAAACGGTTAAAATTTTAAAAATAAATATTTAAAACTATTTGGAGAAAAAAATTTTTATTAATTATTATATAGGCCAGATTACATTCTATGGAATGGTTAACCCAAAACAAATTAATAAAAATCATTATCTAGATTCTTCTAAAATATCTAGTTTAATAATTAAATATCAACACAACAATATACCAAAAAATTTTATTTTTTTATTTATTTAAAAAAAACATAGCATTTTTTAATTACATAATATGTATTATATATTATGAATACTTTCATCTATACATATCGTTGATATATTGAGGATTATATGAATACACTGTTAAAATTAAAATATATTATTATCATGATATGTATTGTCTTCATAAATATCTTTCATTTTTCTACAAAAAAAATTTATAACTTAATCGATATTTCAAATATGTCGAATATTCCCTTAATTAGATATGCTTTAGTAGTTGGATTAAACGGCACTGGAGATAACTCATCAAAAACACCTTAAACCCCTCAAACGCTCAATAATATACTAATAAAGTTAGGTATTCACGTATAGATAACGTAAAAAAAATTAATACTAAAAATATAGCGGCCGTGATTGTAAAAGTCCGTATTTTTCCATTGAATTATATGGGTCAAGAAGTTGATATAACTATATCTTCTATCGGTAATGCACAAGATTTGAGTGGCTGAACATTGCTGATGAAGGTTTTAAAAAATACTAATAAAAAAAAATAAATATTTTTTTTTAAAGAAATTTAAAAATAAAAATTAAAAAAATTTCTAAAAATATATTTTTTTAAAAAATTAAACTTAACGTCACTTTAAAAATTAATACTTAGACCTCCAGATATAAAAACTAGTATAATAAAAATATACTTTATTATGCGAGATACCAACATAATATTTATTTTTACTTCAGAGACTGTAATATGCGCACTCATGATTCGCTTAAAAAAGTAATCACTATTCAAAAACACATGTCAGAACAAAGAATTGATAATTTTTTATTTAAGAATTTTAAAAAATTACCAAAAAGCATGATATATCGTAGCTTACGAATTGGAAAAATAAAAATCAATAAAAAAAAAGTCAAACCATACTATAAATTACAGAGAAACGACTGTATAACTATACACTCTATTAATATAGACATAAAAAAAAAAAAGTTTATTTAACCGGATTAACTATTAATTTGTTTTTAAAAAACATTTTATTTGAAGATAAATATTTAATCGTTTTTAACAAGCCTTGCGGAATTGCCGTACACGGAGGAAGCGGAATAAGCTATGGTGTAATAGAAACTTTTAGAACAATGCGTCCAGAATTAAAATTTTTAGAATTAGTTCATCGTATTGATAAAGAAACATCCGGAATACTTCTTCTAGCAAAAAAACGATCAATTTTAAAAAAAATGCATGAAAATTTCTATTTAAAGAAAATAAAGAAAGAATATTTAGCATTATTACAAGGACATTGGTCAAAAAAAAACAAAGTAATAACCCTTCCATTATTCATAGGAAGTAATATAAACCAAAAAAAAAAAGTATATGTGCATAAAGACGGAAAACCTTGTAAGACCCATTTTTTAGTTAAAAAATATTTTTACGACACTACCCTTGTCTCTATTATCCCTGTTACAGGTCGTACTCATCAAATTAGAGTACATGCTTCACAATTTGGACACCCAGTTCTTTTTGATCAAAAATATGGAAAAAAAAAAACAAAAACCAATTATGTTATAAAAAAAAATAATAGATTGTTATTACATGCTTATAAGATATCTTTTCCGCACCCTAAAGATGATAAAAAATTTTCTATAATTGCTCCTTTAGATGAAAAATTTGAAAATTGCTTAAAATTTTTTTCAAAAAAATAATTATTATTATATGTATGTTTATAAAAATAATGTTATATTGTGATATAAAGATTTATTTTAGTTCTAAACAATTAAATTAATTGATGAACAAAAACATATTAATATTAATAATAGGAAAAAAAATGGCTGTACAAAAAAGTAAACCTAGTCGCTCCAAAAGAGGAATGAGACGATCGCACGATCACTTAATTCAAAAAACATTTTCTACAGACAAAACTTCAAAAGAAATACATATCAGGCATCACATTACCGCAAAAGGATATTATAGAGGAAAAAAAACATCGTTATTCTTTGCAAGATCAGAACAAGATATTAAGTAGAAAAAGAATATTCGAATAAATAATTAACATGATTTCGTTGTGAAATATATAAGCTATTTCGTACATCGTTTTATTTTTTAAAAATATTTTTAAAAAATACATAAGTATATATTTAAAAACTCTATTTCCCTCTAAAAGTTTTTTTGTTCAGTTCCATTAACGTTAATAATTATTTATTTCGTACATATTTTCAAACTCTTATATGCTCTATATAAAAAAGCATGTGTGTTTATTGTGAAAAACACATGTGTTCTATTCCAATAAGATATCTATCTATATTATCGATTATACTGCTATAAAAAAGCTAATAGGTCAATTATTATATGAACCAATTTGCAATAATTTTTCCCGGATTAGGAACTTACAACATAAAAGTATTAGAAGCATTATTTAAAAAACATAATATAATTCGCCAAACATTTACTGAAGCATCAGACATATTACACAATAACATATATAAAGACTTTATAATTAATGCATCTGATCCTTTGTATTACAAAAAAAATATATATTTAATTATATTCATTTCATCAATTGCCATATACAGGACATTAAATAAAGAAATAGATATTAATCCCGGTATTATGGGTGGACATAGCTTAGGCCAATATTCTGCTTTGGTCTGCAATAATAATATTTTATTTCAAGAAGCTCTAAAAATAATTAAAATACGTAATCAAATTATGCTATTAGCAGTTAAAAATATTCGTATATTAAATTTAATAATTTTAGGATTAAACTATAATATTGTAAAAAGAATTTGCACATCAGTGTCTACTACAAAAAAAAAGTATTTATCTCTATTGTTAACTCAAAAAAACAAATAGTCATTACGGGACATTATTCAGCAGTACATTATGCTGGAACTATTTTGAAAAAACTTTTTTTTGCAAAAATTATTCGATTACCTATCTTAATTGCACCTCATTGTTTATTGATGAAAAAATATAAAAAACACTTTTCTTTTTATTTAAAAAAAATAAATATTTCTTCAAGCACAAATGCAATTATTAGCAATCATAATTCTAACCTTCTATATTCAAAAAAAGATATCTATAATTCATTAGTCAAACAAATATATAAAAAAGTACGATGGAGTGATAATATCAAAAAAATAATTTCTTTAAGAAAAAAAATAATTATTGAAATAGGAATCGGAAGAATATTAACTAATCTAAATAAAAAAAACAAAACAATTCAATCATATTCTACTGATCATAGTAAAAAATTATCATTAATCGTAGATATAATCAAAAAATTATGAAAAAAAAAATTGCTTTAATTACGGGCGCTAATCGAGGCATCGGTAAAAAAATTGCTACAGACTTAATAAATCTAGGAATATACGTCATAGGCACAACAACTACAAAAAAAGGGTTGGTCAAAATAAAAAAAAGATTTCAATCAAACGGAACTGGAGTATTGATAAACTTTATACATAACTCTACAATTAAAAAAAAAATAAAATCGATAATTAATAAATTTAAAGTTATTGATATTATTGTTCATAACGCTGGAGTGATATATGATAATTTATTAGTAACAATGAAAGACGAAGAATGGACAAATGTTATAGACATTAATTTATCTGCTATATTTTATATTACAAAAATCATCCTACCGCCTATGATCAAACAAAGATATGGCCGAATAATTGTCATCAGCTCACTCTCCGGAAAAATAGGGCAAAAGGGACAAACAAATTATTCAGCATCAAAATCTGGTTTGATAGGTTTTGCAAAATCTTTAGCGTTAGAGGTGGCTTCCAAAGGAATTACAGTGAATATTGTTTCTCCCGGATATATTATAACTAATATGACTAAAAATATACTATCTTCTCGAAAAAAGGAAATTTTGAAAAAAATACCGGTAGGTCGCTTTGGAAAAACCAAAGATGTCTCTCACCTTGTATCTTTTTTGTCATCAGAAAAATCTTCCTATATTACTGGCCAAAATATTCATATTAACGGCGGCATATATGCTTCTGCAAGCACATAACTTTCCGTATATAATGATGTTACAGTATTCATAATAAATTTCTACTATTATTCAATATCATGGAAAACGAAAAAAATGAAAAGTATTACTAATCGAGTAAAAAGAATAATTCAAAAACAGTTCCCTACAAAAAAAACAATTTGTTTAAGCAGCCGGTTGCATAAAGAATTAAAAATTGATTCATTAGATTTCGTAGAATTAATTATGCTGTTAGAAGAAGAATTTAATATTGAGTTATTCGACATAGAAGAAGAAACAATAAAAACAATACAAGATCTAGTAATATACATTACAAAAAAAATTAATAAATAAAGATAAAAGCTTATATATGAAGAACTATCCGTGGCTATTACATCAGTATAATGACATTATTGAAAAATACTTAAAAAAAAAATTACATCCAATCATTTTAATGCAATCCAATAACGATATAGGCGTTTCCAACTTAATTTTACAAATCTATAAATGGATTTTATGTTCTAATAAAAAAAAAAATAAAAATTGCGGGCATTGTCTCGCATGCAGGCTAATAGATTTAAATAATCACCCAGATGTATATAATCTCTATCATTTATCTAAAAAAAAAAATATTGGAATTGACGTAGTTAGAAACGTTCTAAATAACTTATATAATTCCTCACAACAAGGTGGAAAAAAAATAGTTTGTTTTCCCGAAATGAACAATCTCACCCAAGAAGCGAGTCATTCTATATTAAAAACTTTAGAAGAACCGCCACATGATACGATATTTTTTTTATGCACAAACAATATATTGCAAATCAATAATACCATTAAAAGTAGATCAACTATTTATCTAATTCCCTCTCCAAGCGAAAAAAACAATTTAATTTGGCTAAAAAAAAAGAATAAGTCTTTTCTTTCTTTTCAGCTATTAACTGCGTTACGAATGAATAATAACTCTCCTATTAATGCGCATAAATTTCTAAATAAAAATACCTTTAAACAAAGAGATATATTTATGCAAGCAATAAAAAAATATATTTTTGACCATAAAAATATTGATCTATTAAAATCTATATACGGTTACAATACAAAAAATGTTGTTTTGTGGGTTTTTTATTTGTTAATAGATACTATAAAATATAAAACAAATTACATAGGCAAAATCAGAAATATAGATAATTTAAAATTAATTAAGATAATTTCCAATAAAAATAGTATCAATGCATTAAAAAATAATTTATTAACTTGGATCAGTTACCAAAAAATATTAACTCATGCATTTAATATTGATAAAAAGTTAGTTTTTACTGAGCAAATTTTATCATGGGCAAATGTAATATTAAAATAACGTTTTATCCAAACCAATAAGGATCAAGAATATGTTTTTAATTGACAGTCATTGCCATATTAATCGTATATATAATGCTAAAAAAAAAATAAATATTAATAATATTTTAAATAAAGCATATTCAAAACATGTTAAATTATTCTTATCCGTTTCTACATCCTTATCAGACTTTAACGATTTATTCAAACTTACAAGCGCATATAGAAATATTTTTTTATCCTGCGGCCTACATCCGTGTTATTCACACTTGATCAATGATATCCAAGATATTAAGTCTCTTGCCACAAACAAAAAAGTCATCGCGATTGGAGAAACGGGGCTGGATTTCTATCGATCTCAACAAAAAAAAACCGAACAAATAACATTATTTGAAAAGCATATATGCATCAGTAGAATTACTAAGAAACCATTAATTATACACAATAGACATGCAGATAATGAAGTTATAAATACTCTAGAAAACCAAAAAAATAAGTTATCTACCGGAATTATTCATTCGTTTACAGGAACAACAGAATTTGCAAAAAAAATATTAGATTTAGGATTTTATATTTCATTTTCCGGAATTATTACATTTAAAAAATCACACGAATTACGTTCTGTTATAAAATTTATTCCATTAGATAGATTATTAATAGAAACAGATTCTCCGTATCTCGCCCCTGAGCCGTATCGAGGAACTAACAATCAGCCCTATTTATTATATTATATAGCTCAAACTGTTAAAAAATGTTTAAACATAGATCTTGATAATCTCTCAGAAATACTAAAAAAAAATTTTTTTGAATTATTTAACATAAAAAACTTCTAAATAAAATATAAAAAATAATTAAGTAAATGCTATTAATATAAAAATATTATATATTTCAAAAAAATAAAAGTATAGAATTTTATAATCAAGTTCACTAACTATATTTTAATATTTTTTCAAAAACAAAGAATAACTAATTATTAAATTCATTACGCTAATTAAGAGAGCCTTAAATATGTAAATCTATTTATAGGCTCAAATCATTTTTTTTAACCATAAATACTACTCATTTAACCAAAACCTACAATATAACAAAAAGTTATATGATTGATATTTTTTTTATATTTCCATCATGCTGCAAAAAATATAATCAAAAATTAAATTATTAAATCATTTTAGAGTCTAACGAAGGCGTAGAAAAATAAATTATTATTTACATATACCGAAAGATACTCGAAATACTTACTCTCGGCATAAAAATATTTTTATCAATATAAAAATAAAAAGCACCATATTTATAAACGTAAAAATATATATTTATAAAATAGAAAACGATATCAATAAATAATGTTTTCTAAGCTAGACGCTTGTTCATAAATAAAATTCAGGCAATAAAATTGTATAGATGTTATCCGGCAAGGCAAACTTCTAAAAAAATAAAAAAAATATTTATTTTATTTGATAAAAATAAATATTTTAACAATCAGACTTACCAATAGTTCTAGGATAAGGAATTGATTCTCGAATATTTTTAACCCCAGTAATAAATAAAATTAATCTCTCTACTCCTAACCCAAATCCAGCATGAGGAACGGTTCCATATCTACGTAAATCTCGATACCAATTATATTTTTCCCTATGCAGCTTTACTTCACGCATTCGCGCATCTAAATAATTCATCCTATCTTCTCTTTCAGATCCTCCGATAATTTCACCAACTCTTGGAATAAGCACATCAAACGCAGATACAGTCTGATTATCACTATTCAAACGCATATAAAATGCTTTTAATAATTTTGGATAATTGCGAATCACAATCGGGGATTTAAAATAATCATGTATTAAATATTTTTCTTGCTGAGCAGATAAATCTTCTCCCCAAGAGATATTGTCCTGAATAATATTTCCATTCTTTTTTATTATATTGACAACTTCAGTATATTCAATTTGTATAAACTTCATGCATAAAAATTTATTCAAACGAGATATAAGATTAACGTTAATCGTTTTTTGCAAAAAAATCAAATCAGGAAGGCAGTTATCTAAAACATAACTGATTACATATTTTAATAATTTTTCAGAAAAACTAGATATTTGATCAATATCAGCAAAAGCTTTTTCTACTTCCAACATCCAAAATTCTGATAAATGTTTTTTTGTATTAGAGTTTTCAGCTCTAAAAGTAGGACCGAGTGAATATACCTTAGACAAAGCGCACGCATAAGCTTCTAATGTCAACTGACCAGAAACCGTTAAGAATACTTTTTTTCCAAAAAAATCTATTTTTTTTGCACCTTTGTTTTCTCCATGAAGATGATTACTGGTATCTAATAAAGATACTTTAAACATGGATCCGGCGCCTTCGGCATCAATGCTCGTGATAATTGGTGAAGATACCCACAAGTAATTATGATTCTGTAAAAATTGATTCAAAGAATAAAAAACAGTATTTCGAATTCTAGAAACAACACTAATTAACCTTGTTCGGGGTCTTAAATGAAGAAAATTCCTCATATATTCTACAGTATGTTTTTTTGCTGATATAGGATATAATTCAGGACGATCAACCCACCCTAAAACCTCAATATTATGTGCATTAATTTCATATATTTGAAAATTTCCGTAAGAAAGCAACAATTGACCTTCGACAGAAATAGAACAACCTGCAGTTAATTTAGTGATTTCAGTAAAATTTTGTAATAAAGATTTTTTAGCCACTACCTGAATTGTATGAGCAGATGAACCGTCATATATAGTTAAAAAAGATATTCCTATTTTTGACGTTCTTTTGCTTCTCACCCATCCGTTTATAGTAACTAGCTTATTTACATAATTGTTTTTTGTATAAATATCAAAAATAGAAGCAGTTTTCATAATTACTTCCTTTCGTGTAAAATAAATATATATAATGTATAATTTTAGTTATACGATCTATTTAAATAGTCGTACCATAAAGCTGTATAGTTAATTCAAAAAATTTATATTCAGATAATTAAAAAAATTAAAAAATCAATTTTTATATTTATTGGAATCGATTTTGTAATAAAAGTTCGTTAAAAATATTTAATATCTATAAAAAATATTAACCATATAATTATCAATACAATTTATGTTAAAAATAAACAGTAAATATTATGTAAAAGCCAATAATGACCCTGGATATATATTAAAAAATAAAAAAATTATTAACAATAAATATATTTATATATATTAAGCTAATGATTAATCAAATCTCAGCATGCATGTACTTAAGAATATTATATATGTTCTAAAATGTTTTTATAAAAATAATTTTTTTTGACACTTTTCGCTACAACAAGAATCGAATTTTATAGAACATACCTTGCATTGAATAAATAAGCGATGGCAAAAATTATTAAAACAATTAATATGAACTCTATCTGTAAATTGATTACAGCTTATGCATTTAGAAAAAATTTTATTGGTAACTTTTTTTGCTAAACGAGCATCAAAAACAAAAACTTTTCCCTGGAAATAATTTCGCAAATTATATTTTTTTACTTGTGTTAAATAACATAAAATACCGCCATATATATGGTATACCTGAGAAAAACCATGGTTACGCAATAAAGCTGTAGCTTTTTCACAACGTATTCCACCGGTACAATATAAAATAACTTTTTTTTCTTTGTATTGGTGTAGATATTTAGGAATTTTTTTTAACTGTTCTCGAAATGTTTGAGCAGGAACGGTAATTGAGTTAAAAAAATGCCCAATTTCATATTCGTAACTGTTTCGCATATCCACTAAAACGCATGATTTATATAAAATATATTTGTTAATTAAATAGGCATTCAAATAAATTCCACGCTTTTTATTATTAAAATAAAAATTATTAATCTGACTAGATATAATTTGTTTTTTTACCTTAACCCTCAAATCAAAAAATGTTTCTTTTTTATTTTCAAAAGAAGCATTCATATACATTTTTTTAGTTTTAATATGAATACATTTAAAAAAATGCTTTATATAACTAAATTCAAAAAAGGGGATGCTAATCAATGCGTTGATCCCTTCTTCTGAAATATAAATGCGACCTAAAATATTTTTTTTTTCTAAGTTTAATTTTATTAAATAGCATAATTTTTTCGGATCTAAAATTATAAAATATTTATAAAAAGATAAAACAATACGCTTTTTGCAGCTGTAGTGAGAGTACACATTCTCCAAACAAGTATTCGAAATTAATTGAGTTTTTTTATACATAAAGCGAAATCCGTTTTATATTAGTAGAGAATATAAATATATGTACATATGTTACATACGACAACTTGATCAATGTTTTTATTTTAAACAATTAATATTTTTTTTTACTAAAACTTTTTTCTGAATATTAATCTTGTCTAAAATAGATATATCTTTATTTAAAAGAGATTTTTTTTCTAAAATTAAATGTTTAGGAGCACGAATTAAGAATTGTTTATTGCATAATAAGCTGCCTGTACGCTGAATGGATTGCTCTAATAATCGAATTCTTTTATTCAAACGCTGTAATTCTATGTTAATGTCTAAAAAAGAACTAATTTCCACAAATATTTCAACATCCTCAATAATCCGAATAATAGAAGATGGAATTTGATCTATTTCCTTGATTTCTACCATCTCTTCTAAATAAGCCATTTTTTTTAATACTGTATAGTTTTCAAAAATAAATACTCTTTTTTTATAAGACAAATTTCTTATATATATTTTTAATACAGCATTATATGAAACTTTTGTGTCTACTCGAATGCAGCGTAGAACAGAAATTATTTTTTGAAACCATTTCATACACTTTGTAGCATACACGTTATTTAACGATTTATTATATTGAGGAATAGAGTTTACAACAATGATTGATTTATATATAGGTTGTAATGCTTGCAAACAATTCCAAATATATATAGTAATAAACGGCATGATCGGATGTAACAATAATAGAAGTATACTCAGAACATGAAATAGAGTGTATGTAATGGATTGAATCTCATAATTTTTCCCATATTTTAAAATGGGCTTAATGAGTTCTAAATATTGATCACAAAATTTATGCCATATAAATTTGTGTAATAAAACTGACAAATTATCAAATCGAAAAACCTTCATCGCTATATGATATTTTTTACATACATCATTTAACTCACTAAAAATCCATTTATCTAATAAGCAAGTATTGAAGTAATTATTTTGACTATAATTATTTTGACCAGCATTCTTTTTAATATGCTTAATAACAAAACGACTCGCATTCCAAATTTTATTACAGAAATTTTGGTATCCTTGTAAACGACTCATGTCCCAGTTAATATTCCTGCTTGTAGATGCTAAAGATAAAAAAGTATATCTCAAGGCGTCTGTGCTATGGGCAGAAATTCCCTCTGGAAAATTTTTTATAGTACTTAATCTAATAGTATTGAGTGCATCAGGGTTAATTAAATTTTTTGTTCTTTTTTTTATTAATTTTAATAAACTAATGCCATTAATCATGTCCAAGGGGTCCAAAATATTTCCGTAAGACTTTGACATCTTTTTTCCGGATTCGTCTCGTATCAATCCGGTAATATACACAGTTTTAAAGGGAATTTGGGGTTTTCCGTTTTTATCCTTGATCATATACATAGTAATCATAACCATTCTAGCAATCCAAAAAAAAATAATGTCAAATCCGCAAACAAGAACATCGGTAGGATGAAACGTTAATAATTTTTCAGAATTACCAGGCCACCCTAAACCAGCAAACGTCCATAAGCTCGAAGAAAACCAAGTGTCTAAAACGTCGGGGTCTTGGTATAAGCCGACACTGCTATCTAAAGAATACTCTTTGCGAATAGACTGTTCGTTTTCTCCTACATAAATGTTTTTGTTTATATCATACCATACCGGAATACGATGCCCCCACCACAATTGTCGCGAAATACACCAATCTTGAATATTATTCATCCAAGCTAAATACATATTTTTATATTGATGCGGTATAAAAATAATCTTTTTTTCTTTTACTGCCTGAATTGCTAATGAGGATAAGGCTTTGGCATTTAAATACCATTGATTAGTTAGCATTGGCTCTAAAATAACCCCACTTCTATCTCCGTGAGGAACACTAGCTTCATGCTTAATAACTTTTTTAATAAAACCTGTAGCCTTTAAAATCAGTAAAATTTTTTTTCTTGCAATCAAGCGATCATGATTTTGTAAATTTTTTGGAACTTGATTATCAAAAATAGATATCTTTTTTCCATTATAATCCAATATATTAAAGGTTTTTCGTATTTTGCCATCTCTTGTAAAAATATTAATCATAGGTAACTTATTGCGCTGACCAATATCATAATCATGAAAATCATGAGCTGGTGTAATTTTTACACAACCCGTTCCCTTCAACATATCTATCGAAGCATCGCTAATAATAGGGATTATACGATTTAATATAGGAACTAAAACATACTTTCCGATATATTTTAAGTATCGACTATCCTCAGGATGTACAGCTAATGCAGTATCCCCTAGTAAAGTTTCAGGTCGAGTAGTAGCTACAATCACTCCGCCTTTATTTAATAGATTATATTTTTTCTCTACAAAAGCGTACCGAATATACCACATATTTGTTTGACAAATTTTGTTCTCTACCTCGAGATCCGAAATAACTGTCCTAAAATGTATATCCCAGTGAACTAATTTTTTACGCCTATAAATTAGTCCATCTCTATATAACGTGATAAAGACTTTTTTTACAGCTTCCGAAAAATTCGAATCTAGCGTAAACCGAACAGAATTCCAGTCAATTAAATGTCCTAATCTTTTTATTTGTTTAAACATTATTAATTCAGATTTTTTTTTCCAATGGAAAATTTTGTTTATAAACTCTTTCCTGGAATACGAATTTTTGTCTTTACCCTCTTTTCTTAACAAATAACGCTCTACGACCATTTGTGTCGCAATACCAGCATGATCTGTCCCCATTTGTAATAATGTATTTTTTCCAAGCATGCGATGATATCGCGTTATAACATCCATAATAGTTTGCTGAAATGCATGACCCATATGCAAATAACCGGTTATATTGGGAGGCGGAACCATAACGCAAAAACTATCAGAAGATATTTTTCTTTCAGAATGAAAAAAAAATTCATTTTTTTTTAAGTATTTTTGTATTTTTTTTTCTATTAATTGAAAATTATAATGTTTTTCCATAATCTCTATAATCACATCGCTCATTTATTTTTAAAAAAATAAAAATTTTTATATGTTAAAAACTAATAAAAACATGTATTTTACACTACATTATAAATATAAAATAATATAGAAATTTCTATCCCAGTTATTTAACTGCTATCAAGAAAAATAAATAATTTTTTAAAATAAAAACTTTATTTTATTAATAACACTGTGTTAATATTAACTACTAATATCAAAAAAAGTAAACAGGAGTGAACTGAAATATATGTTTTCATTAAATATATAAATTTAGATATATGTATATTTCTAAAAAATTTACTATATAGTTAGAATAGCGCTAACAATAAAATATTATTTTATATATTATACCCGCTTGCCTAGTTACATCAATCAATCGAATAAATGTTTATATAATATATATCATTCAATTATGATTTTGATATCTATCAAATATTATAGCATAATAACGGTTATTATAATTTACTCTAGCCGTGCCATACGATTAAAAAAATATACTTTAAAACTAACATAAGAAAAATGGTTACAATGAAATAATTCTTAAATTTATCAGTATAGCTATACTCAACAAACTCGTATATCTATGCTCAAGCATTGTCTTTTATCATACTTTCGTGGTGTTAAAACTTAAAAATATAAGCGTTCGAAAGATAATCGTTTTTTTTATCTTTTTTTAATAAAATTATCTATATATATAAATTAATAAATTGTTAGTTTATCATTAATTAGTAAAAAAAAACTATTTTTTTCGCTTTGGCGCCAAAAGAAAAAAATTAAAAAAAACCGCGTTCTAAATAATCTATGCAAAAAAGCCCTTAAAAATTAAAATTTATACTAAAATATAAACCCATTTTTTACGTATTCAGATTTTTTCTCTGTATAAGAAAAAGTGTGTAATAAAACAATTAAAGATTCATAATATAAACCAAAAAAATATTTAAAATCTAAATTTTTCAGGTATTCATAAATATTCATAATTAAATTAATATTATTAATTTTTGATATTCATAAGCAATTATACATATAATATGTATATATCAGAATAATAAACAAAAACACTTTTACAAAATAAATTGTACATATCGCTGCATATTACCCATTATGCAAATAAAAAAATATATATAAGAGAAACACATGAAAACATTATATAAAAAAAGCTGTCTAAATCTATCTAGCTTTACAAAAAAAGAAATCATTTATTTGGTAAAATTGTCACAATTGTTTAAAAAAAAAAAAGAAAGAAAAATGGAAAAACAATATCTTAAAAAAATAAATATAGCATTAATTTTTGAAAAACAATCTACCCGCACTAGGTGTGCATTTGAAATAGCTGCTTACGATCAAGGAGCCAACACCACCTATTTGGGCCCAAACGATACACATATAGGATACAAGGAATCAATAAAAGATTCAGCTAAAGTATTGGGAAAATTATACGACGGAATACAATATCGAGGTTTTTCTGATCGAGTGCTCGAAGATTTTAATAGATATGCAAAAGTACCTGTATGGAACGGACTAACCAATACTTTTCATCCTACTCAAATATTAGCAGATTTGATTACAATAAAAGAAACCTATCCGGATGTTCCGTTAAAAAAAATTAAATGCGCTTATGTCGGTGATGCGCAAAATAATATATGTAATACTTTAGTAGAAGCATCAAATATTACTGGTTTACAAGTTAATATTGTGGCCCCTAAGTTATACTGGCCTAAAAAAAATATTTTTTTAAAAAATGATATTAATACTACTCAAAAAAATAACATTAAATATACTGAAAATATTCAACAAGGCGTTCAAAACGTTGATTTTATTTATACAGACGTATGGGTTTCTATGGGAGAAAAAGAAGAACGATGGGAAAAAAAAATACATGATCTTTATCCGTATCAAGTTAATAAAAAAATGTTAGACATGACAAATAATCCCAATATAAAAATATTACATTGTTTACCAGCTCTACATAACAAAAAATCTATTGTAGGATTAAAAATATGTAATAAATTTAATTTAAATAATGGACTAGAGATTAGTAGCGAGGTATTTAATTCCCATATAAATCTTAGTTTTCAGCAGTCCGAAAATCGATTACATAGTATTAAAGCATTATTAGTGTCATGTTTATCTAAACAAAAATTCTTTTAACAAATAGAATAAAAATATACTATTTTTATTCACAAAAAATATAAAATAATATATTTTTATTACAAAAATATACAAAATATTAGGAAATCACGTGCTCAAGAAAAAATATATTTTAAATAAAACATTTGGACCTTATTCACCTATTATTCAGGTAAATAATTTATTTTTTATTTCCGGTCAAATTCCTATATATCACAGGACTGGCGTTATCCCTGATAATCTATACGAACAAACAAGTTTGGCGTTAAATAATATTCGCGTTTTATTAAAAAAAAGTAATTTACATATAAGAAATATTGTCAAGATAACTATTTTTACAACAAAAATAAACCAATTAAATGAAATTAATTTATCTTATCAAGAGTTTTTTAACAAATATACTCTAAAATATCCCGCAAGATCATGTATAGGTATATCCGCATTACCCAAAAAGGTAGATATAGAAATTGAAGCTATTGCTGCAATATTATAATAACAACATATGCCACTGAGTGGCATAATATATAAAATCGTATTTTAATAAGCATCCAGTTTCTCTAGAAAATAGAGAAATTACTTATTCTTATAATTTTGATATTTTCGAGCGCTTTTCTTTCTATTTCTCTCTAAAGACGCGCTTATAGGAATAATTTTGATATTAATCGCTTTATTTAAAATTCGTGTATTTAATAATCGTACTAACAAGCGCTTGGAATGACTCTTTGGGAGCTCTATAGTAGAATAATTCGAAAATAAGCGAATATTACCAATCAAGCGGCTACTAATATCTCCTTCATTAGCGATGGCTCCTACAATATGACGCACCTCCACTCCATCACTGCGACCCACTTCAATGCGAAATACTTGAAAATCTTCCAGTTTCTTACGATTATAAATAGATCGAGAGTTAGTTTGTTTTATAAATCTATTTTTATTACTCCAAGACGGATTATTTCTGCCATGAAAAGAAAGAACAGGGTATTTTTTATCAGAGGGTATAATTAGCGGGCGCTCGCCTTGAGCTAACTTTAATAAGGCTGCAGAAAGTTTTTCAAAATCCCAACCATCAATTAAATTTAATTTTAATAATAAGGACTGATATAAATATAAATCAGAACTATTTAACGCATCTTGTACTTTTTTGGAGAAACTTTTCAACCTATATTCTGCTAGTACTTCAGATTTTGGCAACTGCACTTCCGGAATAGAGTGTTGAATGACTCTTTCAATATTTCTTAATAATCTACGTTCACGATATTCCACAAACAACAAGGCTCGACCAGTTCTTCCTGCTCGACCAGTTCTTCCGATACGATGAACATAAGACTCTGCGTCCATGGGAATATCATAGTTAATGACAAAGCTAATCCTATCTACATCCAAGCCTCTAGCTGCTACATCTGTTGCAATTAATACATCTAATTGACCATTTTTTAATCGCTCTAGAGTTTGTTCTCTCAGTACCTGATTCATGTCACCGTTTAGAGCAGAACTGTTGTATCCATTTTTTTCTAATGCCTCAGACACTTCCAAAGTAGCGCTTTTTGTTCGAACAAAAATAATGGTTGCAGAAAAATCTTCTACTTCTAAAAATCGAATTAAAGCATCAGTCTTTTTCCCTCGCACTATCCAATAACTTTGTTGTATGTCAGGACGCGTATTACCGGTAGACTGTATTTTAACTTCTTTTGGAGAGCTCATAAAACGCTTAGATATTCTTCGAATAGCTTCTGGCATGGTAGCTGAAAATAATGCTGTTTGATGTGTTTTAGGAATTTTGGACATAATAGTCTCGACGTCTTCTATAAAACCCATGCGCAACATTTCATCAGCTTCATCTAGTACTAGGCTTTTTAAATGAGTTAAACTCAGCGTATTTCTTTTCAAGTGATCTAATAATCGACCCGGAGTACCTACAATGATTTGAGGTCCTTTTCGCAGGGCTTGAAGCTGAATTTCATATCTTTGACCCCCGTATAGCGCTAACACCTGTATTCCAAATAGATATTTAGAAAAATCAGAAAAAGATTTAGCGACTTGTATAGCTAATTCGCGAGTAGGAACTAAAACTAAAATCTGAGAACGTTTTAAAGAAACTTCAATATTATTCAATAAAGGTAAAGCAAAAGCAGCGGTTTTTCCGCTTCCCGTTTGAGCCATACCTAAAACATCTTTTCCTAATAACAAATCAGGAATACATGCAGATTGAATGGGAGAGGGTTTTACATATCCTAATCCTTCTAAAGATTTTATTAAACAGGAATTAAGATCGAAAAAAGAAAAAGAGTTATAGTTTTGAGCCATGCAGAGTATAAGCCTCTTATGTTGCAATAACGGCCAGTCTACTACACAACTCAATAAGAAAATTTTTACTTATTTTCATTAAAGAGCATAAACCGGCTAAATTGAATGTATATATATTTTTAGGAAAATAAATTCTTTTAATACAAAATTTTTAAATATTTAATAGTTGCAAAAATTAGTAAAATTTAATTATACAATAAAATAAAAAAATAAGATAGTCCATATATTTATGTCAAATAAAAACCCATAAACTCAAATAACATATATCTACTTATCTAAATATCTTTCATACTTAAACGAATACGCCCTTGTCTATCAATATCTAACACCCTTACAAAAATTGCTTGATCCACTCGCAAATGATTCACTACTTTATCCACTCTTTTGTGCGAAATCTGAGAAATATGTATTAACCCCTCCTTACCTGATCCAATAGCAACAAAAGCCCCGAAATCTAAAACGCGGGTTACTTTTCCCGAATATACTTTTCCGATCTGTATCTCTTCTGTAATTTGTTTAATTCTACGAATTGCATTTTTAGCCTTTTCCCCAATAGTAGAAGAAATTTTAACTATTCCGTCATCTTTAATTTCAATAACAGTGCCCGTTTCTTCGGTTAACATTCTAATAACAGAACCGCCCTTTCCTATAACATCCTTGATTTTTTCAGGATTAATTTTTATAGTATATATTCTTGGAGCAAATTTTGAGATATCACTTCTAGGAATTTGCAATGCGGTTTCCATAATATCTAAAATTTTTAATCTTGCTAATTTAGCTTGATCTAAAGAAGCTTCAATGATTTCACTAGTAATTCCAGGAATTTTGATATCCATTTGCAAGGCAGTAATGCCAATTCTACTACCTGATACTTTAAAATCCATATCACCGAGATAATCTTCATCCCCTAAAATATCTGATAAAATAACATAAGTATCATGTTCTTTAATTAACCCCATAGCAATTCCAGCAATAGCTGATTTAATCGGTACGCCTGCATCCATTAAGGCCAAAGATGCGCCGCAAACAGAAGCCATAGAAGATGAACCATTAGATTCTGTTATTTCTGAAACTAAGCGAATAGTATATGGAAATTCATCGATATTTGGCATAACTGCTAAAAAACTACGTTTAGCTAATTTTCCATGACCAATCTCTCTTCTTTTCGGCGAACCAACAATTCCGATTTCTCCAACAGAATAAGGGGGAAAATTATAATGAAATAAAAAGTTATCAGTTCTATCTCCTAGAAGATCGTCTAAATTTTGAGCATCTCGAGATGTCCCTAAAGTAGCCGAGACCAGGGCTTGAGTTTCTCCTCGAGTAAATAATGCAGACCCATGAACACGCGGCAAAATGCCAGTTCTAACATCGATGGGTCTAATTATATGATTCATTCGACCGTCAATTCGTAATCTACCCTTTAAAATACGTTTTCGTACAATATTTCGTTCTAAAAAAAAGATACTCTCTTCAATTTGGGAAATTGTTAAAGAGCTATCTTTGCTTAATAAATCTGTTATAATTTGTTGTTTAATATCGCTTATTTTTTTTAATCTCTCTTTTTTAGAAAAAATGTGATATGCTAAATTAATATCCTTTCCAATTTTTTTAGATACTAAAGAGTATAAAGTTTTATCGGGTTTATACATTGAAGAACAGATATTAGGAACTTTGTTCGCTATTTTAGAAAATAAATAAATATTATCAATTAAAGATTTTTGATGCTCATGGCCAAATAAAATTGCATTGAGAATTTCTTCTTCTGATAAAATATCTGCTTCTGCTTCCACCATTAAAATGTTTTCTTTAGTTCCTGATACTATTAAATCTAAACAACTTTTTTTCATTATATCAGTAGAAGGGTTTAAAATATATTTGTTGTTTAATAACCCAACACGCGCGGCGCCTATAGGACCTAAAAAAGGTAGTCCAGATAAAGATAAAGCTGCCGATGCCCCTATAATAGAAATAATATCTGGATTAATCTGAGGGTTTACTGAAATTACGGTTGCAATAATTTGAACTTCATTTAAAAAATCTTTAGGAAATAAAGGGCGTATGGGCCTGTCTATTAGTCTAGACGTCAAAATTTCATTTTCATTCGGCCTGCCTTCTCGTCGGAAAAAACCACCAGGAATTCTGCCGGCAGCATATGTACGTTCCTGATAATTAACTACTAAGGGAAAAAATTTTTGCCCGGTCGTGACCGCGTTATCGCTAACAATTGTAACCAATACAGTTGTATCGTCCATGCTCGCCAAAACTGAAGCAGTAGCTTGTCTAGCTATAACACCGGTCTCCAAAACAATTGAGTGTTGACCATATCTGAACTTGTGTATACTTGGTTTTAACAAAATTAATATCCTTAAAAAATAAAAAATTTAAAAAAATGACAATTATCACTTGATACAAAATCTCAAAATAATATCATTTCGTTAAAATAAAATACATTATGTACCTTTGACATAGAAAAAGCCAAGAAAAGAGCTAAAAAAAATAGCTCTTTTTATGCATAAGATTATACTTTTTTATTAAAAAAATTATTTGATTAAAAACGATAATCTAATTACTTAATGACGTAAACCTAATTTTTTAATTAAAAAAAGATAATTGTGATATTCTTTAGATTTTATGTAATCTAATAACTTTCTACGACGAGAAACCATTTTTAACAATCCCTTTCGCCCGCAATGATCTTCTTTATGAGAAATAAAGTGTTTTTGTAAGTAGTTAATCTTTCTGGTTAACAGCGCAATTTGTACAAATGAATGCCCACTGTTGAGATTAGATTTTCCGTATTTAAGAATTAAATTCTTAGTGTCTAATTCATGTTTTAACATAAATATACTCTATATATTAGTTTATTGAAAATAAAACAGTTAAATGCATGGAATGCAATATAATACTTCATAAATTAAAAATACACTCCGGAATTAAAAAACATAATTCATTTATTTTTCCAATTCCCAAAAATGTATTTTTTTTTCCAGTAACAACTCGAACTACACTAGCTTTAAGCGCATAACATAAAAAAATACTTAAATTTTTTTTAAAACTTTTAGCTTCTACATTATTCAATTTTATTTGAGGGCACTCTAGAAAAAAAGAACTCACCGGAAGCAAAAATGCACTCAGCATGTTCGGGAGATAAAATTTATGAATTTGATGTATATTTTTATTTTCTACAAAATATAAATCAGAAAATGTAACTAATTGGGATGAATTATAAGAACCTACTTTTAAGCGACGTAAAAAAACAACGTGAGCCCCGCAAGTTAACTTTTTTCCAATATCTTCTACTAAACTACGAATATATGTCCCCTTAGAACATATCACTGTTAACTCTAAAAAACCACTGATAAACTGAATACAGTTCAACTGATAAATGATTACGTTTCTTGAACTTCTCGGGATACATATACCTAATCGAGCATATTTATATAAAGGGATCCCTTGATATTTTATAGCCGAAAACATGGGAGGAACTTGCTGTATTTTTCCTAAAAAAGTATTTAAAATTTTAATAATTTCGCTGATGTGCAACTGTATAGAACGAGTATATAGGATTTGACCTGAAGCATCTCCTGTAGTCGTAACTTCTCCTAGCTTAGCTATAACATGATATTTTTTTATAGAATTTGTTAAATATTTAGAAAATTTTGTTACCTTTCCAAACAAAATAGGGAGCATTCCTGTAGCTAACGGATCTAACGAGCCAGTATATCCAGCTTTCTTGGCCAAAAAGATATTTTTTACTTGCTGTAACGCGCCGTTAGAGGAAATACCTTTCGGTTTATCTAATAATAATATTCCGTTATAACTATTATAATTTCTATCATCCATACATTAACCTGTATAATATACAATATAACGATGGCCACCAGTTTATCGTGCGCTCTATTTTTTTCTACTACTATGAATAAGCCTTGAAATCTTCATTCCTTTAATAAAGGAAATATCGTGAATAAAAAGTAACTTAGGGACAATCCGAAGATATATGTGTTGATTAAGTTGCGCACGAATAAATCCTGAAGAATTATGTAGTATTCCTAACACTAATTTAATATAATCAACATCTTCGTGATTTAAAAAAGTTATAAATATTTTCGCATACCCTAAATCTGATGATACTTTTACTTCAGAAACAGTGATTAAAGCATTTAATCGAGGATCTTTTAAATAGTGTCGAATAATAACCGCAATTTCTTTATGTAGGCTGCGTTCTAATCTATTAGCACGATAAAGCTTTTTCAGCATATTATTTCCTATTAAATAATCAATATATTTATATATATGCACAATGAAATCGATCGTGTATATCTTTAAAGCATTATAATAAATTATGTAATTATTTGAAATAATTCAATTATATCTCCAATTTGAACATCATTATAGTTTTTTACACCAATACCACATTCTACTCCGTTACGGACCTCTAAAACATCTTCCTTAAATCTGCGCAAAGACTCTAATTCGCCTTCATAAATTACAACACTATTTCTTAAAACTCGTATTGGATTAGTTTTTCTAATGATTCCATCCATCACCATACATCCAGCTATTAAACCAAATTTTGGAGATTTAAATATACTTCTTACTTCGGCTAACCCTAAAATCTGTTGTTTATGAGTAGGAGTTAATAAACCCGATACTACTGCCTTGATATCATTAATTAAATCATATATTATCGAATAGTATCGTACGTCCAAACTTTCTAATTCTATAATTTTTTTTGCAGAAGGAGTAGCTCTGACATTAAATCCTATTAAGATAGAACAGCTTGTAGAGCTCAAATATGCATCAGTTTCAGTAATAGCACCAACGCCAGACATAATGATGCTAACTTGAGAATTCGAGTTAGACAGTCCGGTCAATGAACCTAATATAGCTTCTAAGGATCCTTGGACATCTGCTTTTAAAATAATATTTACATCTGATTCTTTCGTAACATTAATATCATTAAATAAATTCTCTACATTCATTTTCTTTTGATTCGAAAACTGAAGATCTCGAAATTTTCTTTTTCGATATAACGATACTTCTTTAGCTTTTTTTTCATTATGAACTACTACTAGTGTATCACCATTTTTTGGAACTCCAGATAAACCAAATATTTCTACAGGAAGAGAAGGGGTAGCAAATAAAATATTTTCACTAAATTCATTACGCATTAATTTAATTTTTCCATATTCTAAGCCACAAATGACAATATCATTCAAACGCAAGGTACCTTCTCGTATTAATACAGTAGCCACCGGACCGCGCTGGTTGTCCAATAGAGATTCAATTACGGTTCCAGAAGCCATATTGTCATATGAAGATTTTAGTTCTAATATTTCAGATTGTAACAAAATTGTTGATAATAAATTATCAACACCTTTCCCTGTTTTTGCTGATACCGGTACAAAGATATTTTCTCCTCCTAATTCTTCAGAGATAATAGAGTGTTTTACTAATTCTGTTTTTATATTACTAACGTTAGCATCCGATTTATCTATTTTATTAATAGCCACAATAATCGGAACATTAGCTTGTTTTGCATGTTGAATTGCTTCTATAGTTTGCTGCATTACTCCGTCATCAGCAGCTATCACTAAAACTACTATATCTGTAATCTGTGTCCCTCTAGATCTCATAGAAGTAAACGCAGAGTGTCCAGGGGTATCCAAAAATGTTATCCTGCCATGAGCGGTATTAACATGATATGCGCCAATACGCTGAGTAATGCCCCCACTTTCTCTTGAGGCAACGGCTGTAGCTCGAATACGATCCAACAATGATGTTTTTCCATGGTCTACATGACCCATCATAGTTACTACAGGAGGTCTTTTTTCTAATTTTAGATTACCAGAATTTCGATTTTTCATGATAGAAATTTCTAATTCATTTTCACGATATATTAATACTTCATGGCCCATTTCCTCTGCGACTAACTGAGCAGTATCTTGATCTAATATGTGAGTGCTAGTAGCAGAAACACCTAAATTTAGTAAATTATTAATAACTGCAGAGCTTTTTACAGACATTTTGCTAGATAAATCTAGAACTGAAATAAAATCACCTATAATAATTTTTTTATTTAATTTTTTGGGCGGTTTATTAAACTTTTGTTGTAAAACAGAGCGATGCAAAGAATGAGAATTAAATTTTTTATTATCTCCAGACGAGCGTTTATGCAAACCTTTAGCTGAATAGAAACGGTTTTTTTTATTATTCTTCTGAGAATTAACTAGCTTAGTAGGCTTTTTACGATTAATAAAGCTTTTTTTAAAATTAGATGAGCTATAATCATAGTATGCTTTTTTCTTATCGTTGGGGGCAAGACTATTAGATTCAGTGTTTTGGTGCATTAATTTTTTTTTTTTATTTAATAAACGGGTTTCAGAAATCTTATTATTTATTTTTTTTTTTAAAACCTGATTAACCGGTTTCTGATTTTTTTTTCGCACTATAAAATTGGCGCCAGGAGACTTTATATCTAACTTATTTGTCAATATTTTATCTTTATAAACAATCTCCTTTTTTTTATTTGACATTAATAATGATTTATTATTTTTATCTCTGATTTTTTTAAATTTCACTGGTAGAATTATCTCTTTTATTTTAAAATTGCTTTTAAATAAATATTAATGTTGTTAAATATAATTGAAATACTGGTTAATAAAGATTGCTTAAAAATTTTTTAATTAAATAATTTCACAAATATATAAAAATATTAGGATACATATACCATGATTAATATTTTTTTTTAAAAAATTGCTTTATTTCTTACAACGATATCGTTTTAATAAAAACGATATGTTTGTATAAATCATATTACATATGGTCTATTGAACAAAAATTATAAAAATTTTCCAAAAAAATCTTTAACGTTTTGTAAAAAACTTAATAGAACATTTATCATGTTTTTCATTATAACCCCCTTTATTTAGCATTATGAAACCAGCAAATATTACGGGCCTCCATAATTAAACGGCCAGCCTGAGAAGATGTTAATATAGCAATATCATTTAAATCATCAATACTCTGTTCCGCTAAGCGCTCTAAAGTATATATTTTTTTTTCTGTTAATTCTTGAATGACAATTTCGTTAATATTTTTTAAACGAAATAATTCGGAATTTAGGCAATGTTTTTGAAATACTTTATTAGATTTTTCTTGCTTCTTGCTTAAAAGAGATATAGCTTGTTTGCGAAGCTCTAAAATAACGTTTCGTTTAATTCCTCTAATAGATAATAATTCTTGCATAGAAGCTTCAACTATCGATTGAGCAGAAGAAAAACCCGAATATATTAATAATGAAATATCATTTTCAGTAAGGCGCAATTTATCCTTCAAAATACCAAAAAAATTATTTTTTTCTGTCTTCTTTGCCTGAACTACAAACTCAGAAGTCATTATATTTAATTCCCAACCGGTTAATTGAGATGCTAAGCGTACATTTTGTCCGTTTCGACCAATAGCTTGAGCTAAATTACACGTTTTAACTTCTACATTAATTATATGATTAAAATCATCTAAAACAATTGATGACACATCTGCTGGAGCCATAGAATTGCTTACAAACTTTTCTGGATTCTTATCCCATAGAATAACGTCTATTCTCTCTCCACACAATTCGTTGGAAACAGCTTGAACGCGAGCTCCCCTCATGCCAACGCAAGCCCCTATAGGATCAATTCTCCCGTCGTAAGTAGTAACAGCTATTTTAGACCGAGAACCCGGATCACGAGCAATAGCTTTAATTTCTATTAATTTTTCTCCAATTTCAGGAACTTCAATCCGAAATAACTCTACTAGCATATCTGATTTAGATCGACTAATAAATAATTGAGCTCCATGAGTTTCATAAGATACCTTATACAAGATACCCCGAACCCTATCATTAATTCTAAAATTTTCTCTCGGTAACATATCATCGCGCATGATGATACCATCAATATTATTTCCAATATCTAAAATAGTATAATCTCTATTAATCTTTTTGACAATACCCGCTATAATTCGGCCTCTTTTTTTATAAAATTGATCAAGCACCATTTCTCGCTCTGCTTCTCTAACTTTTTGTATAATAACTTGTTTAGCTATTTGAGTAGCAATTCGGTCAAAAGTTACAGAACTAATACGATCTTCTATGTAATCATAGAGTTGGATAGCATTATCTTCAAATCGAGCAGCTTCTAATGTTATTTCTTTTGTAGGGTTACATACTACATTTACAACTAACCATCGCCGATATGTATTAAAACTACCATTTTTACGATTTATACATACTCTAATATTAATATCTTGATTATATTTTTTTTTAGTAGCAATGGCCAAAGCGCTCTCTAAAGCTTCAAAAATTTTTTCTCTTGAAATAGATTTTTCATGCGATACAGCATCTACTACAGACAATATTTCTTTATTCATATCAGTTATCCTTAAATTAACATGGATATATTAGCCACCTAAAGAATTCAAAGAAAAAAGAAATTTTTTTTTTTAAAAAAAAAATATTAAATATTTAATCATAAATACTACTAAATTATATAAATATATTTACAAAAATATAACAACAAAAAACCCCGAAATATTCGGGGTTGAAATATTAAATAGCTGTTTTAATACATATACATGCAATATAAAGAAATCGAAAAAAGAAAGAAAAAAGAAACATAATTTATACCGAAGACGGGAATCGAACCCGTATACTTATTATCATTAAGTACTACCTCCTCAAGATAGCGTGTCTACCAATTTCACCACTTCGGCTAAAGCTTTAATATAATCATGGCAACTATAGTATAGTAAATAAAAAGAAATAAAGAAATAAAAAAATAAACAAAAAAAACAGGATTATTTAAAATAAAAATTTTATCAATAATATTGATACATTTTATATTTACTATATTATACAAAACACCTTGTGTTCATTTTTAAACACCTGAATAAAAATTCATTAAACTCTTAAAATTAGATAACAATAAATTAATAATTAAAAATAACATTAATAAAAAAAATATTATATATATTGAGGCGGTATTTTTAGACCCCTCTGTAAATAACTGAGAAGAATAATCGCTAGTGGTGGACGATAATTCATTTCCTGGACTAGGTTGAAAAATAATAATAGAAACTAACGCAACAGAAACAAATAACAATACAATTAATAAAAAAAGATGCATACAAAACACCACAGGTTATTTAAACAATAAAATTTCATTAAATACAGCATATCAAAATCACTATATATTAATTATATTTTAATAATATTCTAAAAATATCTTAAAATTTAGTATATGTTACATCAGTATATATTTTTTATAAAGAACATATAAAATGCTTTATAAATGAAAGACAAAAAAAAAACAAGGAAATAACACTATAATTTATGTGCTAATTTTTATAGCTATTAGTTTATTTTTTATAACTTATATAAAATCTCAAAAACATATATCAACATGTTCGTTGTAAATAATTATGTATATTTTATATACATTGTTTTTTATTAAAAATCTATTAGTCATAGTAAATACTATATAAGTATGACTTATAATTTTTTCAAAAAATTAACTATTTTCAGTTTAGCATTATTTTAAAATTAAAAAAAAAAACAATAGCTACATAAAATATTTATCTCTTTAATTTTACTATTATAGATTTACCCGTAAAAAATGACTAAAAATTTTATTTCGTAGATTCGAATAAAAAAGAAAAACAAAGGTATTTATGATTTCATACTCATTAAAATTAATAACGATGAATAAACATAACGCTATACTGTAATAACGCATCTCGATTGAAAAAAAGCAGTATAGCGCATATATTTTCATTGAAATATAAAAATAAAAACATATATAATAAAAATTATATATGTTTTTTCAGAAATAATACCTACCTTATCATTAAAGATAGATATTATTAAATCATGAGAATTTTTTATTAAAGAATTAAAAAATAATTTCAATACTCTTAATCTTAACTAAAGCATTAACATCCTCTCCACCATAAAATAAAAAAAAGTTGTTGTTACTTATACCAAGTTAGTAAAAAAATAAACACTAAAAAATAGATCTCCTTGGAACAAATCTTTTAATTAGTAGACCATCCTTGAGGGGGTCTCACCGGCTTTCGGGACATCAAGTCATCAATTTGACAAGATTCCAGAGTTTCATATTTTATTAAAGCGTCTTTCATAGCATGCAATATATCTATATTTTTTTTAAGAATTTTTTTTGTCCGCTGATAATTAGTTTCAACAAATAATCTCACTTCTTGGTCAATCATCTGAGCCGTAGCATCTGAAAAACGTTGCTGTTCACTTTTAAATCGTTTAAACGAAGATTCATTGTTCTCTTCAGAATATAATAAAGGACCTAATTTCTCAGAAAAACCCCATTTTGTTACCATATTTGTAGCTAATTGAGTCGCTACTTTTATGTCATTGCTTGCACCAGTGGAAACCCGGTGGACACCATAAATTATTTCTTCTGCCAGACGCCCTCCGTATAAAGAAGAAATTTGACCTTCTAAATGCTGACGGTTTTTACTCAGGATATCCTGTTGGGGCAAAAATATAGTAACGCCCAAAGACCGACCTCTTGGAATAATTGTTATTTTATGCACTGGATCGTGCTCAGGCACTAATCTACCAACAATAGCGTGGCCAGACTCATGATATGCGATAAGTTCCTTTTGAAGATCTGTCATGATGCACGACCTTCTCTCAGAACCCATGGTTATTCTGTCTCTGGATTTTTCAAATTCAGACATAGTAACCTTAGTTTTATTAAGACGAGCTGCTAATAAAGCTGATTCATTTACTAAATTAGCTAAATCCGCTCCAGAAAAACCCGATGTGCCTCTAGATAGGATCATCGGCATCACATCATCTCCAACAGGTATTTTTTTCATATGAATCTTTAAAATTGCTTCTCGACCCCTTAAATCCGGAAGAGGTACTACTATTCGTCGATCAAATCTACCTGATCGTAATAACGCAGGATCTAGAACATCAGGTCGATTAGTAGCTGCGATTAAGATAATCCCTTGGTTTTCTTGAAAACCGTCCATTTCAACTAAAATTTGATTTAACGTCTGTTCGCGTTCATCGTTAGAGCCTCGAAAACCTCCTCCTCTTTTCCGACCCACAGCATCAATTTCATCAACAAAAAGTATACACGGAGCGCATTTTCTAGATTTTTTAAACATATCGCGGACACGAGAAGCCCCTACACCAACGAACATTTCTACAAAATCCGATCCCGAGATAGTAAAAAAGGGTACACGCGCTTCTCCTGCAATAGCTTTAGCTAATAAAGTTTTTCCAGTTCCCGGAGGACCTATTAGTAAAACTCCTTTGGGCATTTTTCCTCCCAATTTTTGAAATCGTTGTGGTTCTTTTAAATATTCTACTAATTCAGATACCTCTTCTATAGCTTCAGGACAGCCGGCAACATCTAAAAAAGTAACTTTAGTCATATTTTGAGATACAGTTTTCGCTGTGCTTTTTCCAAACAATAGAGTTCCTTTGCCAATGCTATTGTGTATTTTTTGTGCAAAAAAAACCCATAAACCCGCTAATAAAAATGCAGGAAACCATGATATAAATATAGAAACCAAGATACTTCTTTCCTTGTAGGCTACTCCGGTAATATTAACATGATTTTGCAGCAAAACATCTAATAACTCAGGATCATTCATAGGAGAATAAGTAATGTATTTTTTAAAATCAGTTTTGGTAACTTTGATCTCGTTACCATTAACTGTAGCATCACGAATTTGATTGTTATTAACGTCTTTCACAAAATCAGAATAACTTACGATTACATTTTCTGATTTATAAAAAAAAATGTTTTGAACTAGTGACACCAATATAGCTACAGCAAAAAAACATAAAATTAAATTTTTAATTCTGTTAATCAAAAGATAACCTCTCTATATACTTATATTAAAAAAAATAACTATACTTTTAAGCCATAAGCAATAATAAATACTTCTCGAGAATTCATACATGAAGCCTTCGGTTTATAAATCTTCACAAAATTAAATGTGTTATAAATTTTTTGCATATATTCATCAAAACCATAGCCTTGAAATAATTTTATAATTAAATACCCTTGAAAATTTAAGACTTGTATAGCAATTTTGAGTACAATGTTACTTAATTTAAACATATTGGCATTATCAACAACGGAACAACCGCTAATATTTGGCGACATATCTGACATAACGACATTCCAAGAATATTCTTTAACAATCAATAAAAACTTTTCTAAAAACTCTGTCTTTGTAATGTCTCCATGAAAAAAAGTAACATTCTTTAAAGATTTCATTGGCAAAACATCACACGCAAAAATTATTCCGTATTTTCCAATCTTTTTGCGCGCATATTCTGACCATCCGCCCGGATTTGACCCCAAATCCATAATATTCATTTTATTTTTAAAAATATTTTCCGATTCATTAATCTCTTTTAGCTTAAACCACGCACGAGATCTTACGTTTTTTCTATTTCTTTCTTTAACATATGGATCATTAAAATGTTTTTTTAACCAGCGTTTAGAATTATTTGAACTTTTTTTCAAAACCATAATATCATTTAACACCTTAAAATACACAAAATATACAAGCTTCGTTAACTATTCTTGAAATTAAACTATTTAAAATAAATATACTATTATAATATAAATATTACATTACAAAAAAAATAAATAAAAATAAGAATTTTATAGAAATATCAAAATTATGTTTATGAGAACAAAACTTTAATAAAAAATATCTACTTCAAGAATATTTACGCAATATATAATACATAATATATATTTTAAATATACTCAATTTTTTTAATTAAATATTCTACTGACCCAGAAGGGGTATTTACTATAGCAATATCATTTTTTTTTTTTCCAATTAGTGCTCTAGACATAGGTGAATGAATAGAAATGGAAAATTCCTTACAATTCGCTTCATCATCACCTACAATAGTATAAATAAAAATATCATTAGTACTATTTTGTAACACTGTTACAGTAGACCCAAAGATGACAACACCTCTAAAAGGTATTTTAGTGACATCTATAATTTGAGCATATAATATTTTTTTTTCGATCTCACATATACGATGTTCGCAAAAACTCTGTTCTTCACGAGCCGAATGGTATTCTGCGTTTTCTTTTAAGTCACCTAACTGTCTAGCATTCGCTATGGCCTGCACAATAAAAGGTCTTGTAATATATTTTAGTTTTTTTAATTCAGCTTTTAACCTATTAAAACCTCGCAACGTCATCGGAACTTTGTTAAACAAACCTTTATCTCCTTTACGCTAAAAAAAACAAAACAAATAAAATTTATTTATATTATTTATCTGTTAAATTAAACTATAATTAAATAAAATATCACTTTTGCTCAACACTTCGTTTATATGTTATTATTAAAAATGTTATATGTATTATCTATACACATAAAATGTATTATAAAGCATAATAATCATTGATGTTTTCAATTAAATGAAAATTTTTATAATTAACAGTTGATACAAACAAATTATCGAAAATCATATATAAATTATACAAATAATGATTTTTTTAGAGTATACCTATTACTTTGCTAATATATAGAAAAATTTTAATTAATTGGCGAATACAAGAGTTTTAAAAACCATATATAAAAAACTAAATAATATATTGATTAATGCATATTAACTACTTTCTTGTAAAAAATCGAGTAATAAACATGAACCATGATAAAATTCACTCTTTAATTAAAAAAAAATTAAACCTAAAAAAAGCTCTAGTTTCTGTAAAAGAAAAAAATATTTCAATTATCGCGATAGGAGATATATTTATAGGCATGAATTCTCTTGAAAAACAAAAAAAAATATATAAAATACTATTACCTTATTTTTTTAAAAAAAAAATTCATGCCGTTTCTATACAAGCGTATACTCTTAATGAATGGAAAAAAAAAAACTCTCTTTAATTTAACTAATATTCTCAAATATTTAAAATACATCAATAAATATACTAAAAAAAATCATTATTTATTGATAATAATACATACCTTGCAAAAATATATCATTATAAGTTCTTCTTTTTCTCAAGATCAGCATATTTATCTAAAATCAATG